>JAEZBX010000087.1 GCA_023412765.1 Bacteroidota bacterium | reverse complement strand
GAAATTTTCGTATTGTACACAAAGGTCTCTTGCAGAAGGTCCAGGTTTGATTGCTCAATTCGCAATAGCGCTTTTTCCTTTTTAAGCGTATAGAATCCCGAAATAGTCCAGTTCAGCCGCAGGCCCGTGATGTAGTAAGGTTCCGGACTGTTATTCAGCATGTCTAAAGCAGGGCGACCATATCCACCCTGGAAAAATATTGATAGCCTGGGCCGATTGCGAGTGCTCAACATCTTGCTCTGAACACTTATTGCGTCGCGTCGATATTGATAAAGGGATAATTCAGGACGGTTTATTTCGTCGCTGGTTGAAAGTGGCAAAGGCTTCTCGAATATTGTTGAGTCATCCAACGATACGCCTAACATTAGTGCGAGCATGTCGACAAATGCCTTGCGCGACGCCTTGAGTTCGATTGTTTTCTGATTAGCTTTCAAATACTCGGCTTGCAATACATCTGCGCTACTCTTTAATGCGTTACCGTTGTTGATACTTGCTTCAACTTGCTTAATGCCTCTCCGAATATCCGTCTTCATCAGCTCGTTCTGTTCCAACTGAGCATCGAGCAATAATATCCCGAAGTACATTTGATTAATGCGATCTCTTAGCTGATAAAGCTGAACTTCGAGGTTCTGTTCATCAATCTTGGCTGTTGCGCGATGGAGTTCCTTTTGGTTTCGTACCGCACCTCCATCGTATAAATTGGCAGCTACTTCGCCATAGATCTTATATTGATGTTTGCTCAATGGCTCTACGTTCATGTCTGGCGATTTTATAGGAATCGATGTTACGTCTGACTGATAGCTGTCCTGGCCATTGATCGTTATGACAGGGAGAATACCTTTTGCAGCATTGCTGAGTGAATATTCTTTCGTGCGTTCTATCAAGTCGCGCTGTTTGGTTAAAGGATAATTTTCCTTAGCAAACTTGTATGACTCTTCGATCGATAGCCGTTCAAATGGTTGTCCGAAAGCTGACCCGACGACTAACAGCATGTCAATAAGAATGAATATTTTTTTCATACGATTTTCAATGTTAGGGGGTTAAACGGTCGTTTTAATCACTTGTTTAATTTTTTTAAAAAAAAAATTATTTGATCTTTAGCATAGCATTCATCCATTTGGGAATGGCCGCTTTCCGCTCTTCCATGCGCGTCTTGAATACTTTATCACTCATGATGCTTGAGGCGCGGAAGACTGGTCTCATAATAAAAGGAAAAACAGTAAGACCTAATATGTTCATAAGAAAATGCAAAGGATGAACATCCGGCTGGCGCTCCTGTAATTCTTTGATGAAATGAGAATCGGCAATTTTCGTGACGGGCAAACTGCTTACAAAACGCTCGGGGTTGGTTCGAACCTCACTTAGAATGAACAGTGGCAAGTCAGGGTTTGCTATGAGCAAATCAATATAATTGCCGGAAAGAAGGGCAAATTTTTGTTCGAGGCTTGTTGCAGGATTGTTTAAGACTGGTGCAATAACTCCAAAAAATTTCGATAATTTCTCCATCATGATGAGTTCGAAAAGCTTTTCCTTGCTACGGAAATAGTAGTTCAACAGGGCCAGGTTGATACCGGCCTCATCCGCGATGTCCCGGGTGCGCGTCGCTGCATAGCCCTTTTTCATAAACACCCGTTGCGCAGCAGCTTTTATTTTCTCCTCTGTAGAAAGGTTTATTTCCTCTCCTTTAGTCTTCGCCATATTCCTTTTTTTCAAATATACCTCTTATTTTTGTTTTAAACGGACATTTTAATCAAATGTTTAAATATTTATTAGTGTTAGCCACATCGGAACACCTATATTTGGGAGAAACGTATGCGCAAAGTATCAATAAACCAGCTGGGCTTGTGGCAATTCGAAAGCCTATCAGAACTTTCGTCCATAAAGCATTTTGTGACCGATCGAAGCACAAACCCGAATGAGAACGAATTCACGTTAAGCTTATCAAGTACTCCCGATCGCACCAGGGTATTGAGTAATCGAAGCCTGTTGGCGTCAGCAATGGGAATTCGGGATTCAGAATTATATTTCCCTTCTCAGGTTCACAAGACAAAAATACTTCAGGTGACACGAGCAACACCAAAGGAAGATTTGATGGAGACAGACGCCCTCGTGACTAACGAATCGAACATCTGCATTGCTGTAATGTCGGCTGATTGTGTACCTATATTGCTATACGACCACAAGAACAACGCAGTTGGAGCGGTTCATTCCGGGTGGCGTGGAACAGTCGCCAGAATTCTTGAAAAAAGTCTGAACGAGATGCGTCGACTGTTCGGAACAAGTGGAGAAGATGTCTATGCTGGAATCGGCCCTTCTGTCTCAACCGATTCATATGAAGTAGGCGAAGAAGTTGTTCAGGAAGTGAAGCAAAGTTTTGGTAGCAGCGACGATCTATTAACTCCGACACAAGATAACAAAGCGAAACTTGATCTTTGGAAAGCCAATACGATCCAGCTCCAGGAATTTGGCGTTCCATTAAAGCAGATCGAAGTATCAAATCTTTGTACGGTGAAACACAATCACCATTTTTTTTCGGCCAGGAAGGGGGATAGGGGGAGGTTTGCGGCGGGGATAATGTTAACCTAGTTTAAGGTTTAAGGTTTAAAGTTTAAGGTTTGAGGTTTGAAGTTGCGGGCAGTCAGAGGGTTGCGCATAGTTACTTTGTACATCGGGTGACATATATGTTTAGCGTTCCAGTCCCCGACGTCAGAGGACGAAAACGAGGATTACTCCAACGATTAAGGCTGGTAGGAAACAGAGTGAGTAATTGAGCTGTGAATACTCCTTTCGCATAACAGTAAAAAGACTGCTAACCAGGAGAATAAAATGCCATGGGATAAATCGGGTGTAAATTGTCCCCTCCGTCTTCCATTTAATTAAGCCTGCGTTTGTGTTTATCCCCACTGTTTTGACTGTCTTAAGGATCGGTGTTGCAGCAATGTAAAGCGTATCTTTTTTTCCGTAGTAATTGTAATTGGTATGTACCTCATCGGGTACAATAAACTCAAAACTTTTCGTCTTCATCCGAGTAATCAAGTCATCCTGGTTTGAATAACCGGAATGCTTGTACGACATTTTTGGAAGCTTTTGCCAACCCTGTTCTGCAACTTCCCTATAATGTAATGATGGCAGGTAATAGTCGCCTACTAGCAACAATGCGAACAAGAGTATGGGGATTGTTACCATGCGAGCAATAGGAAATATTTGTTTTTCCCGCCGTACCCTGGCCTCCTCCATTTTGACAGACTCCTGATACTTCTGCCTGAAATATGCGCGTTTGTAAAGTGCCCTCAGATCATCCTCGTAATCTATGGCCATGTAAGCGCGGTTACGCAAGTCATATAGCTTACGCTTTTCGCGGTCCGATAAAATATCATATGCTTCATTGATCAACAATATCGCATTGCTCGCCTCATCCGACTGATTCTTGTCAGGATGATAACGCATAGCAAGTTTACGATAGGCTTCCCTTATTTCGTATTCGGATGCACCGGAGCTTACACCTAATATTTCGTAAGGAGTCATCGGATATATTTTGTTACACAACTTTGGATTAATGCTGGTCGACAAATTGTCTCTCGATAGCATATAGTCTCTAAGAGCAGAGACAAAACAAGCCGAGAAATTCGCATGCCCTTCACGGCAATAGTCGCGTTATGCGCCAAATAGTGATCGAATGTGAGAGGAAGGCAGGCCATATCTAACCTGTTAATCAGGTTTTTTGGCGAAGGGTAACAGCCAACCCAGGCAATTGATGGCTACTAAACAGCAATTAAACCGAAAAAGGGCCAAAAACAGACAAAAAAAGCGATTTTGACGAATCAACAGAATTATAGCAAAAGGTGTTAGCGATCCGACCCACCCTATTTTTGAGAAAAAATTCAGACCCAAATTACCCTGTTCGTAAGGATGCTGATTTCCTGAGCCCGCTCTAGTTGTTTAGTGGTCCATCACTTACCTTCTTACCCTTTTTCCAGATAGCATGAATGGATTGTGTTGCCCGGATATCTTCTGCCGGGTTTGAATTCAAAACAATGAAGTCCGCCCGCATCCCAGGCGAAAGGGTACCCTGGTCGGAAAGCTTCATCGCCTGTGCGGCATTGCGTGTAGCGACCGTTATTGCTTGCATCGGCGTAAGGCCTGCACTAACCATAAGCTGCATTTCAAGGTGTTCAGAAAAACCCTGGGCTCTTGGTGGGAAAGCACCGGAATCTGTTCCAAGGGCGACTAAAACACCAGCATCAAACAACTTTTTGAGGTTCTTTAGAGCCATGTTATAAGCGTCTTGATTGCTTTGATAACGAGGGCCGTTTACTACATTCTTTTTATGCGCCTCGCTTGTTACCAGTTCATATACACCGGGCTCAAGGGACGCTTTGAAGAAAGGATCATTAATCCAGGGTTGTGGTGTACCATAAAAAAACTCGTAAGCATCCCGCGTCAAAGTTGGAATATAAATGACGCCCTTTTCCTTCATTTTTCTGATTAGCAGATCATCGACTTCTTTGTCGCGTACGCTATGCGCAAAAAAGTCTACTCCCGCATCAATAAGCGAATGCGCGTCGTCAAGATAATATAAGTGAGCAGCGACTCTGATACCATGCTTGTGAGATTCACTAATTATCGCCCGATAAACCTCCGGCTTTATTTTTTCAGCATCGATCCACATTTTTACAACGTCTGGCTTGAACGCAGCCAACGATTTCACATTTTCGACCGCTTCTTCAGCGGTTGAGGGGCGATACAATTTTTCCATACCCGTTTCCTGTGGTCTTGAACCTAGTGGTGGACGAAAGCCAAAACCCGCCGTGTACACCGTTGCGCCACCGATGGTTCCCGATCGCGACGCATCTCTGATAGAAAAGATCAGTTCTTTGTCAGTCCCCATGGATACAACGGTACCGACACCATAGGACTCATAACGGTTTAATTCTTTGATTATCTGCTCCCGAGTAAAGTTCTGCGAACCCACTGTCGTGCCCTTTGACATACCAAGGTGGCCATGAACGTTCGTTATCAAAGGCATGATCGTCTTCCCGGAAAGATCGATAACTGTAGCGCCCGGAGATTCCGATTCTCTTCCAACCGACCGAATTTTTTCGCCCTCGATCACGACATTCATGTTTTCTTGTGGTATGCTTCCAGATCCATCAATGACTCTTACATTCTTTAAGCATATCACAGAGGACGGCTGAGCCAGGCTATAATTTGCAAGCAATACAAGCAGAAAAAACGACAGGCAATATTTTGTTTGCATAGCAGGGTTGATTGACTGTTCCTGTAAAGAAATGCATTATGTCCCTCTCAATCAACGGAAAGATCCAAAAAGCGCCTGGCATAGGGGTGCAAATGCGCCATTCCCGGGTGTTGATTACGACAAAAGCTGCCAGTACTTTTGAATCATGAAACATATATCAATTCTAATCCCTAAAGGAGAGGCTGTCATGGGCAGTATTGAAGGGCCTCACAAAGTGTTTACACAGGTGAATGAGTTTTTAACCGATATGGGTAAACCACCGATGTTCGATGTTAAACTAGTAGGGCTGACGAAAGAGATGCATACTTATGAAAATCTATTCACAGTCAAACCTCAGGCAACTATTGATGAAGTTTCGCACACCGACCTGATCATTGTGCCCGCTATAAAAGGTGATTTTAAAGCCTCGGTGGAAATGAACCAGGAATTTGTACCGTGGATCTCGAAAAAGTATAAGCAGGGCGCTGAGGTTGCAAGTCTTTGCCTTGGCGCCTTTCTCTTGGCATCAACAGGATTATTGAAAGGTAAAAAATGTTCAACGCACTGGGTAGCGGCAAATGAATTCAAGAAAATGTTTCCTGATGTAAACCTGGTAGCCGAGAAAATCATAACCGACGAAAACGGTATATACTGCAGCGGCGGCGCATACTCACTATTGAACCTCGTGCTGTACCTGGTTGAAAAATATGCAGGAAGGAATATGGCTGTACTATGCGCTAAGGTATTTGAAATTGAAATAGAAAGAGGAAGCCAGTCACAATTCATCATCTTTAACGGTCAAAAAGAGCATGAGGACGAGCATATAAAGAAGGCGCAGATCTTTATTGAGAACAACTTCCAGAAAAGAATAACTGTCGATGAACTCGCATCGATGCTCGCACTAAGCAGACGCAATCTTGAGAGAAGATTTAAGAAAGCCACCGCGAATACAACGGTAGAATATATTCAGCGAGTGAAGATTGAGGCTGCAAAAATGAGCCTCGAGTCTTCCAGAGAGAATGTAAATGAGGTAATGTATAAGGTTGGTTACACTGACAGCAAAGCTTTCCGTACTACATTTAAAAAGATAACAGGTTTGTCTCCCCTACAGTATCGCAGCAAATTTAATAAGGAGACTTCCATGAGTTTGGCTTGAAGCTGAATATCACGTTTATATATATTCCATATGGAATAAAAAAAACCTGAGTTGCTGACTCAGGTTTTTTTTCAAGAATAGAAAAAAAATTATTTAACGTGGCTGTTGACTACTTTAGCCAACTCGAACATCGAGATTTGATCCTTACCTGCGAAGATTCCTTTTAGCTTATCATCGCCGTTGATCATTCTGCGGTTCTGTTTGTCCTGGAGACCATTCTTTTTGATGTAGTCCCAGATCTTCTTAATAATCTCAGTTCGCGGAAGCGGTTTGCTGCCAACAACTTCTGCTAATGCAGCACTTGGAGTCAGAGCAGCCATAAATGCTGCATTAGGTTTTCTTGCTGACTTCTTTTTAGGAGCTGCCTTTTTTGCAGCTTTCTTGGGAGCTTTCTTAGCTGCCTTTTTTGCAGCTTTCTTAGGAGCTTTCTTAGCTGCCTTTTTTGGAGCTGCTTTCTTCTTAGCAGCTTTCTTCGCTTTTTTTGCCATAGCGTTTAAATGATGTTTAGTAGTTTTACGTTTACATGATCCCAAATTATCACCTGAAGTGCTCTCTGATTTTTTAAGAGTTAGTCAACAGTGCAACAATTTTCAGGATATACTTTTGCTAAAATAGCGGTGTAGTTTTAATTATCCTAATACCATGTTTTTCATAGACAAAAATGTTATGACGGGATGGCTTGATGGGTGCCTTAAACTCTCCTTCGGAATGACTAAAATTTTTGGATAACTCAGACCACCCTAAGATTATTTAGTAATGGGATATCAGCGTTCGTTTAGTGTACACCCTACGAATTCTACTGATACTGCTCTCGGATGATACCACTAGCCTTTCATTATAATACGCTGTGATCGAGAATAAACCATGCAGTATGCGAACCTTCTCTTCATGCAGAGAAGATGCATAACGAAAGGTGGCTTGAACAAATTACAAGCTTGTTTCACTAGAGACTTTCAGTGGTGAGAGGCCTTTTTCCCTAGGGAAAACTTGGATATAACTATAAGATCTCACAGTGGTGGACACCTGTTTACCTACATAAATTTTTTTTGTATTTATTCAAATTCGACGACTACTACCTGTCACCATTGACATTTTCGGACCGAGTGCCCCGGGATATCGAACTTGAATCAAGGGAATTCGTATCTGGATAGATAAGATATTACCTGTTAAAAACTATGGAAAATCGTGGACGCTTTCAGTGGGTCGCCGACGTCATGAACATAAGACCAGATGAGCACATCCTTGAGATAGGGTGTGGCGTGGGGTTTGCCGTTCAGGCAATACTGCCACTGTTGAACACCGGGGCAATAACCGCGATCGACAGATCTCCGGCAGCAATCAAAAGAGCCATCCAACGTAATGAGTTCTCAGTACAGAATGGCAACGCAGAATTTATACAGACAGAATTGCTTCACCTGCCCAAGCGGTCACATTCGTTTGACAAGATCCTTTGTTCCAATGTTAATCTCTTTTGGACAAAGACTTCTATCTCGAAGGAATCCGAGATCATCAAATCAGTGCTCAGAACGGATGGACAGCTGTATCTTTTCTACGGACCTCTGGTTAGCCATGGATGGAAGAAAACGGCAAGTGCAATTACACTGAATCTGCAGAGAGAGAAATTCAGGGTGAATGATCCGGAATACAATCCCCACCTGAATTGCTTTTACCTTATAGCCAATACATAACAAATTCCTGACATCTACTCGTGATCAGTTACTTTCTGAAGCAACTGAAAGGTGATTCATCACAGCTCGTAATTGATTATAGGCAAACTTACCATCCAGTCGGGTGAAAAGATCCTTTGTGGTATATCCTTTCGGCATCTCTCCGATAGCATCGCTTATGGTAATGATTTGGTCATCATCCACCAGTGAGTTTATAGGGACCTTTCCTTCACTGATGGCCTTTGCGAGATGCCCCTCAATTGTGCTGACCGCCAGCCCTCTTTCTTCAGCTATGCTTTCAACATTCAACCCGGATTTGAAAAGTCGTACGGTTAGGTCGAAAGTATTTTCATCTCCGTTCCGTTTTCGTTTCTTCTTCTTCTTCTTCTTTTCATTTTCCTCAGGAAGAGCTTTTGCCATTTCCCGTACTTCCTGCATCATTTTGGTGCGAATGGATTCCCGCGCAGCAGTTAGGTCAGAAAAATCAAACTCAGTTTGACCGGCCAGGATCGATTGTACAAGGTATAGACCCTTATCCAGGCCTTCAATTTTCTTGCAGAAATATTGATCAAGATCAGACAGGTTAGTGGCATAAGTCTTGGTTCGCTTTTTCCGTCTTATCTCTTCGAGGTGTATCAGCAATAGCTTAAGCTGATCGTAGAGGAGATTTTTGTAATACTCCCTTCCTTTGCCAATTCGTTCTGCCAGACGCTCGCTTTCATTCTCGTCCAGTAGATTGAAAAGCTGCTTTTGAAACTTTGCCGTGTTTTCCCTTTCACCAATTAAGGTGGTTGTAATTTGCTCCAAAACCGGTTTGATAGTTTCGCCTTCGAGCGTTGCAGATTCAGTCCGGCTACGCTGCACATGCACGCATTCTTTTACCAATGGGTCAAAGTTAAAGGTGGAAGTGATCAGGTTCCTGACATATTGTTTTTGCTTCTCCCTCATCTTCTCGGCCAATACTTCCGGATGATTGTTGTCGGAGGTGAAGGACACTATCTGTCTGTCGGTACTAATAACCGTCGGATCGATTCGTGTACGCATGATCAATCCATCGAGCGATCTTAGTCGCGAAAGGGCAACGTAAACCTGGCCATCCGCGAATGCCTGGCCTACATCAATTATCGCTTTATCGAATGTAAGTCCCTGACTTTTGTGGACCGTGATAGCCCATGCAAGCTTTACAGGATATTGTTCAAAAGTTCCAATAACTTCATCATCGATTTCCTGCGTCGAAGAATCAATGGTGTAGCGCTTGTTCGCCCAGATCGACTTTTGTAAGGTGTACAGAATATGCGAGTCCGCCATTTCAACAACAATTTCATCTCCCGAAATGCTTTTGACTGTCGCAAGCTTTCCATTAAAATACATTCGGCCTTCGTTGTCGTTCCGGGTGAACATTATTTGTGCACCCACTTTTAGTACAAGCCTCTCCAGGACGGGGAACATGCTTTCAGGAAAATCACCATCAATCGAGGCACGAATTTCGTGCGGGGGCGAATCCAGAGCGGCAAGCGCGCGAGCATTCAGTTCATCAGCCTTGTAGTTGTGAGTGGTTAGCGTGATCACTTCTTTTAACTCCCGGATTTCCTCCGGCGACTTGTAATGCTCATTTAGCATTCTTATATCCTCCTGGGTAGCGATATTATTCCGAAGGTTGTTTAACAAATCAATAAACTTACCATCGCTTTGCCTGAAAATTTTATCAAGTTCTATGTACGCAAATCCCTCCTGCTTTAATGCTTTCGATTCGAAAAACCAGGGGCTGTCATAGCACCTTCTCAGAACAGCATCTTCATCCCGCTTGACAACGGGAGGAAGTTGATACAAATCCCCGATAAACAACATTTGAACGCCACCAAAACTTTGTGCGAAGTTTCCCCTTGCAGACTTCAATCGATGATCAATCGCGTCCAGCAGATCTGCTCGCAACATACTTACCTCGTCAATAACAAGTAGATCAATAGAGCGGAGGACCTGCTTTCGCTGACTGTTCAATGTATGTTTTTGCGCAAGCGCATTAGGCGTGTAGAATGAACCGCCGTGAGTATCTGCAGGAGACAAAAATCGATCAGGGACAAACATTCCAAATGGTAGAAGAAACTGCGAATGAATAGTAACGCCTCCGGCATTAAGTGCTGCGATTCCCGTAGGCGCCACGATAGCCATCTGCTTATGCGTTCGACCGGCAAGATTCCTTAAGAATGTGGTCTTTCCGGTTCCAGCCTTTCCGGTAAGAAAAATATGGCACGCAGTACTGTTTATAAATTGGATTGCCCAATTCATTCTATCACTCTCTTGCAATATTTCTTTACCCTCGTCCATGGGCGAAAGATACACACCTCATACAAAACAA
>JAEZBX010000064.1 GCA_023412765.1 Bacteroidota bacterium | reverse complement strand
TGACTAAAGGCTGAGGCAAGAAACAATCCGATTTTATCATCGCTAGTATGCGTGCGCTATATACAATACTTCTCCTGATATTGTCCAATGCCTTTATGACCATGGCATGGTATGGACATTTAAAATTTAAAGAATACAAATGGGGTCAGAATCTGACCCTTCTTTCCATAATTCTAATTAGCTGGGGTATTGCTTTTTTTGAATATCTCATACAAGTACCGGCTAATCGAATCGGGTTTAAAAATTATGGCGGACCCTTTTCGCTGGTTGAGTTAAAGGTACTTCAGGAAGTCATAACGCTTGCGGTATTCGTCATTTTCACTGTGATCTTTTTTAAGAACGAATCCTTCCGTTTAAACCACCTGATCGGATTCATTTTTTTGATCCTTGCTGTGTACTTTATCTTTAAGAAATAGCCTGACTCCCACTTACCACCACTTACCACTTACCACTTACCACTTACTACTTACTACTTACTACTTACTACTCACTGCTTTCTAGATATAAGTAAGTGGTAAGTAGTAAGTAGTAACCCTACGACGGCTGTGTCCTCCACCGGCGGTGCATCCATACCCACTGCTCGGGATGTTCCCTCACTACACCTTCAATAAAATTCGTTAGCACCTGGGTATTGTGAGTGATGTCTGATTCTTCGTCTCCGGTTATAGTCATGGGTATCTCGGGAAGAATATGCATATGTTGTTTCCAGTCCTTACCAAGGTATATGTACGTGGGAACAATTGCTGCTCCCGTTTTCATGGCAAGAACAGTAGCTCCAATTGGTGTTGAAGCAGGCTTCCCGAAAAAATTCACGAACGTGCTTTTCACCTTTGTATCCTGATCGATAAGTAAAGCGACCGAACCACCAGACTTCAATACCTTGATTAACTTAAATGTCTCCTTCCCTCGTTCAATAGCAATGGCACCGTGCATATTCCGATAATCCCACAACAGTTCATTTAGTCGCTGATCTTTCAATGGCGTTCCAATGATGTTGGGGTTCAATCCTCTCAGCGCCATGTTGCTGACCTGCAAATCGAATGCGCCCAGGTGACACGTTAAAAATATTACACCTTTTCCCTTCGCTATTGCTTTTTCATAATTTTCGAGACCATGTGTAACAAGGAATTTCTCCAGATCGGCGAGTGTCCTCACCCTGGTTGCGCGCAGCATCTCTCCGGAGTTCATTCCCAGCATCCGAAAAACATTTTGTGAAAGACGTTTGATTTGACGCGCGCTCAAGGCCGGGAAAGCAATGCTAAGATGTTTGCGCATGAGCCTTCGTGTTTTGGAGGAGAACCAGAAACTTATTCCACCAAGAAAGCCGCATAACTTTAACCAGGGTACACGTGGGATAACGTTGGAAATAAAAATAAGGAATTGAACACACCGATAAACTATACCGTAACTTACCTTCCTTCGTATTTTTTTTCGTTTTGACATGAATTTGCTAAGATAAGATATTCGGATTTTGAACTTACATTTATTCGATGATCATTCACAGATTTCAACTTAGGTTTACGTCCCTATTCCAATAATGAAAACGCTTTACATCATAAGACACGCCAAATCAAGTTGGTCTGACCCCTCGGCAAGTGATTTTGAACGAGGCCTTAATGACCGGGGGAAACGGGATGCACCAAAAATGGGAAAGCGCTTAAAAGAAAAAGAAATTCATCCGGATGTCGTGATAAGCAGTCCTGCGAAGCGCGCCTTATCAACAGCTAAGAGGATTTCAGAAGTCATAAACTTCGAAAAGCATAGGATTCAGACCAATTCAAAACTCTATCACGCGAATGAGGATACCATTTTATCAGTTGTCCAAGGCATCAACGATAATCAAGAAATCGCGATGATATTTGGCCACAATCCCGGCCTGACCGATTTTGTTAATTCGATTTCCATCGAAGAAATCAATATCGATAATATCCCTACATGCGGTGTGGTTGCGTTTAGCCTCCCGGTTGATTCATGGAAAGAAGTCACCTGGAAAACGGCTAAACTGCTCTTTTTTGACTACCCAAAGTCGCGGGTGTGATTACAGAATATATTCGCTGAGGTCCCTGTTCTTGATAAGCCCAGTCAACTTTGTCTTGACCATTTCAGCGTTGATTTCAATTTTGGTATTCTGAGCAATCTTGTCAGGCACATCAAAAAGAAACTCGTTCAACAATTTGCTCATCACAGTATGCAGTCGGCGAGCGCCGATGTTTTCAATTTCAGCATTGATTGCAAAAGCCATGCTCGCAATCTCTTCGATCGCTTCATCCAGAAATACGACTTCAACACCTTCGGCTTCGAAGAGCGCAAGGTACTGTTTCGTCAACGCGTTCTTCGGCTCTTTTAAGATTCGAATGAAATCTTCTTTGGTTAGATTATCCAATTCTACTCTGATTGGAAATCTACCTTGAAGCTCAGGTATAAGGTCTGACGGCTTTGCAATATGGAATGCGCCAGCCGCAACGAACAAAACATGGTCAGTTTTGATGACACCATACTTTGTGTTAACAGAACTTCCCTCAACGATGGGAAGCAAATCTCTCTGAACGCCTTCGCGGCTTACATCCGGACCTCCTCCACCACCTTTTTTACCACCACTCGCAATCTTATCAATTTCGTCTATGAAAATGATCCCTGCTTCCTCTGCTCTGCGGATGGCTTCGTCTTTTACTTCGTCCATGTCAATCAGCTTGGCAGCTTCCTCCTCCATCAGGATCTTTCTTGCTTCCGCAACAGTCACTTTTCTCTTTTTGCTCTTCTTTGGCAGCATACCGTTGATCATCTCCTGTAAGTTCATCATGGAAACTTCGTCCATCATGCCAGCACCAACCATCCCTACATTTGCGCCAGTGCTGCCTTTAATGTTGATTTCGATCTTCCGCTCCTCCATCTCGCCGTTTCTGATCTTTTCACGAAAATGATTTCGCGTTCTTTCGTTTAGTTCAACGTCGCCTTCTGGGATGGTTTGGCTACCCGAATCACCCGACGAAGAAAAGCCGGTACTCCTTACAGGCTGCTGACGCAACGGAGGGATCAATGCATCCAGAATAATGTCTTCAACTGCTTGCACCGCTTTTTCCTTCACTGCTTCTTTCTTCGCCGCCTTCACCAAAGTCACTGATTGTTCTACAAGATCCCGGACCATGCTTTCGACATCGCGTCCGACATATCCGACCTCAGTAAATTTGGAAGCTTCCACTTTTACAAAAGGAGCATCTGCAATTTTTGCCAGCCGACGCGCGATTTCGGTTTTCCCTACTCCCGTAGCGCCGATCATAAGGATGTTGTTGGGCACTATTTCATTCTGAATATCCGACCTCACATGCATTCTGCGCCAGCGATTACGCAACGCGATGGCTACATTACGCTTTGCTTCGTATTGTCCGATGATGTACTTATCAAGTTCTTCAACGATTTGCTTGGGAGTCAAATATTTGGGATCAATCATGTTTCTTTTCTTCAGCTATACTAGTACTTTTTTCGCAGCGAACTAAGCTGCTATTCTTTTAGGCCGGTTACACACCTGGTTATCAATTCAAACGCCCCTGAACAAGTTCTGTTTTAAGGTTCACCGAATTTAGCCTGTGATTCGAACTCACACGGTGACTTTGATATCCGAAAAGGCAAACTTCATCTGTTGTTTTACCTTATCTTTCAATAGTGCCACTTTCAGGACCTCATCGATAGTGTCCACATAGTGAAAAGTCAGACCTTTGACATAGTGTTTTTCAATTTCATCTATATCCCGCTTGTTTTTTGCGCTTAGCACGATTTCCTTAATCCCACTTCTTTTTGCAGCCAGGATCTTTTCCTTGATCCCACCTACAGGTAGCACTTTTCCGCGAAGAGTTATTTCGCCAGTCATAGCCAGGTTTGCCTTTACCTTGCGTTGGGTATAAATAGAAGCCAGAGATGTCAACATCGTAATCCCCGCTGATGGACCATCTTTCGGAACTGCGCCTGCCGGAACGTGGATGTGCAAATCATATTGCTGGAATACCCTATAGTCGATATCCAACCTCTCTGCGTTTGATTTCAAATATGATAATGCTGCAACTGCAGATTCTTTCATAACATCACCTAGCTGGCCTGATATGGTAAGCGTACCTTTTCCCCGGCTGAGACTAGATTCTACAAAAAGAATTTCTCCGCCAACCTGCGTCCATGCCAGACCTGTTACAACGCCTGCTATTTCATTGCCCTGGTACAGTTCATCATCGAACAGCTCTGCACCCAACACCTTGCGGACGGTTTCCTCGGTTACCACTTTCTCAAAGGTTTCTTCCATGGCGACCGACTTCGCAATGCTCCTCACCAATGTTCCAATCTTGCGCTCAAGGCCGCGCACGCCCGATTCGCGGGTATAACCATTTATCATCTTCGCGATCGCTTGTTTGGTAATTTTTACTTGCGATGCCTTCAATCCGTGTTCAGCCAATTGCTTAGGAACCAGGTGCTTCGCAGCGATTTCAACTTTTTCCTCCAGAGTATAACCCGTCACTTCTATGATTTCCATTCTGTCGCGCAAAGCAGGATGAATGGTGTCCAGGGAATTTGCCGTAGCAATAAAAAGAACCTTCGACAAATCATATTCTACTTCAAGATAGTTGTCCCCAAATGAATTGTTTTGTTCGGGATCAAGAACCTCTAACATCGCTGAAGAAGGATCGCCACGAAAATCTGATTTGATTTTATCGATCTCGTCCAGGATAAAAACCGGATTTGATGACTGCGACTTTTTTATGTTTTGCAATATCTTTCCAGGCATTGCACCCACATAGGTTTTGCGATGTCCTCTTATTTCCGCTTCATCGTGCACTCCACCTAACGACATGCGCACGTACTTACGTTGAAGAGCTTTGGCGATTGAACGTCCTAATGAAGTTTTCCCAACGCCCGGCGGACCATAAAGGCAAAGTATCGGACCCTTCATGTCATTCTTCAGTTTCAGGACCGCCAGGTATTCAAGGATACGGTTCTTCACTTTGGTTAACCCGAAATGGTCGTGATCTAATATTTTCTTAGCCCTCTTAAGATCGAAGTCATCCTTTGTGTATTCACCCCATGGCAAATCAAGCATGAACTCGATGTAGTTCATCGCCACCGGATATTCGGCCGCCATTGGATTAATTCGTAATAACTTATCAAGCTCTTTGTTGAAATGATCGGCAACTGTTTTCGACCACTTTTTGCTTTCGGCACGCTTCCGAAGTTTTTCAACTTCTTTGTCTGGTCCATCGAAACCCAGTTCGTCCTGCAAGACTTTTATTTGTTGGCGTAAGAAGTAGTCGCGTTGTTGTTGGTCAATATCCGTATGGACCTTCCGTTGTATCTCATGTTTGATCTCAAGCATCTGGATGTCCTTCAGCATATACTGCAAAAGCAGGGTGCTTCGATCAATAATATTCTGTGTTTCTAAAATCTTCTGTTTATCAGCAACGTCGACGTTGAGGTTTGATGACAAGAAATTTACCAGGAACGACATGCTGGAAATATTGTCGAGCGCGACCTGTGCTTCAAGCGGTATCTCCGGATTTAGTTTGAGGATCTTGGTAGCTGCATCCTTCAGCGATTGAACCAACGCCTTTGCCTCTTTGCCACTAGCATTGATCATGGGCTCAGGCTGAAGTTCAATGCGCGCAGTTAGATAAGGTTCTTCCTGAACAAATTCCTTGATAGCAAAACGATTCTTGCCTTGAATGATAATGGTTGTGTTGCCATCGGGTAGTACGAGCATTTTAATTATCCTCGCTACGGTTCCGGTTTTATACAGATCATCAAGAGTGGGCTCTTCAGCATTAGCATTTTTCTGCGCTACAACACCGATGATCCTGTTTCCCTGATATGCCTTCTTTACCAGCTTGATCGATTTTTGACGACCCACGGTAATTGGTATAACCACACCCGGAAACAGAACTGTATTTTTGATAGGAAGTATTGAAAGCTCACCAGGTAAATCCTCAGGTTTAAGATCCGATTCCTGTTCAGGATTTATTAGTTGAATGAGATCCTCCGAATCTTCCTGTATGAGTTGAATTGGTTTCGTTTTAAACATAGTCACACTACGTGCCAAACTGGCACAGCCTTACTTAGACGTTAGAAAATGGCTCCGGCCGAGTAATTGACAATAGTAGTGCCAAGAGAGTTGTAAAAGAAACAAAATTGTCTCAACTTTATCCACTTTGCATTATTTTTTACCAAATAATGGGTCGGTGAAAACCTATTTTTTAATCTTTATTACAGCGTTTTTGCTACTCTCGCACACCCCTTCTCATGGTCAAAAAGCACGAAAGAATTTTAAAAAGGGTGGTGCAGTACAATTGAATGATAGCCTGACAAGCTACAGTCAATCTGACATTTTTGTATTCCCTAATATAAATTCTATTACCTATTATCAGGACAAAGCGAAACTGGAACGGATTCGTGTTTTAGGTCCCGCTGGCGACTTTGAACAGGAATACGCCGAGTTAAAAGAGTATGTCAAAAATTTCGGACCGGATAACTTTTCGCGAGATGCGCAGCTGTTGTGGAACCTGGCAAAACTGTCACAAAAACTT
This sequence comes from Bacteroidota bacterium, assembly GCA_023412765.1. Classification (GTDB taxonomy): domain Bacteria; phylum Bacteroidota; class Bacteroidia; order Cytophagales; family Cyclobacteriaceae; genus Chryseolinea. The sequence goes on along the minus strand of JAEZBX010000064.1, from coordinate 82,101 downwards.
GGTCCACCGGGTGAAGCAGTTCTCTTATACAAGTTGGTATTGAAACATCTGCCATCAACCATTGACGGCAAGCAAGTTAAAAGTGAATTTGATACGCTTACGAAAAATGACGTCGATCTGTACGTGCCGTTGGAACAATATTACGAACTCGTAGCATTTCGTAAGGAAATCGATACGCTGAGGCCGCCGCAGGGTGTGCTGCTGAACATGGGTGGCGCGATTAATTCTGACAAGGCGGATTATGGACCTACCATTGGAAATAACGATGACTTTTTAATGTTCACGTCAAAACGTAATTCTCACGTAGACCCAATGAACAAAACCTACAATGAGGATCTTTTTTTTGCTCATAGACGTGATTCCATTTGGGACTACGCCGAAGAGTTAAAAAACATTAATACTGCTTATAACGAGGGATCCGCCAGCCTGAGCCGAGACGGAAGGCAATTATATTTTGCCCGATGTAATTCGCCGGATTCATATGGCAACTGCGATATATTCGTGGCGGATCTGCGTGCAGACAGTACGTGGGGTAATGTGCGCAACCTGGGACGAAACATTAATTCAAACGGATGGGATTCCCATCCATCATTATCGCATTCAGGAGATACCCTCTTCTTTGCTTCTGACAGAATAGGAGGATTTGGTTATTCTGATATTTATTTCTCTACCAAAGATGAGAAAGGTGCCTGGAAGAAAGCCTTAAACATGGGACCCATCATCAATACACGCGGGGCAGAAGTGAGCCCGTTCTTCCATCATAAGTTCAATGTGCTTTATTTCAGTTCAAACGGACAACCTCTCACCTTTGGAGATTTTGATATTTATAAGGTGCACAAAGGTGTCAAGTCATGGCATGAGCCAAAAAATATTGGACCACTTGTCAACGGATTGGGTAGTGAATATTATTTCACCATTGATTCAGAATCAAATTACCTTTATTACGCACGATCTTCAGAGGATGACCTTGCAAACCTTGATCTTCATTCCTTTCCTGTGCCTATGGAAGCGCAGCCGGAGGCAATTGCCAATCTGAAAGGTTCGCTGATAAATTCAGAAACAAAAAGACCATTCAAAGGTATTGTATCAGTCATCGACCTTGACAAAGGAGTTGAAGTCGCTCCGAAATTTCTTCGGGATGATGGGTCCTTTGATTTCAGTCTCATCAACAAACGCAATTACCTATTGATCATTCAGGGTGACGACTTTTTCAGGATTGAAGAATTATTTTTTATGGATGGAGATATGGAGATGAATCGGGAGGCAGATCCTATCGAGAGCAAAATTGCGTTTGAGTCGCTTGAATTTGAAAATGGAAAGGCGGACATCCTGCCAACTATGCACGAGGATCTTGACAAGCTAGCTAATTTCCTAATAGACCATCCGAAGTTTAAACTAAATATCTCAGGTCATACCGATTCTCAGGGGAATGAAGATTCCAACCTTCGACTCTCGCAGGCGCGCGCCGACGCCATTAAAGCTTACCTGATCTATCAATTTAAAATTGCCGCTTCAAGAATTGAAGCCCACGGATTCGGCAGTTCAAAACCTATCGTTCAGGAAAAAACGGAGGCCGAAAGAAAATTGAATCGCCGGGTTGAGTTTGATATAATGAGAAAGTAACGTGCTGAGGTGTTGAAGTGTTGGCGTGTTGAGGTTGTGCGAACTTCATCGTTCGATAAAAAATTCACTAGACAACGGTATGCCTAGTGAATTTATCATGAGACAGACGAATCATTTTTTTCTCACAAAAATATCTCCGTTGTAATTTCTTAATGTTATCTCAGGACCTCCGCCGTTGATATCACCGCGTTTCCATTCGTCGATAACGACCTTATATACACCCGCTCTATTATCCGTTTTTTGAACAGGCCCTGTATTCTTGAAGGTAACATCGAAGTCTGAATAGATATCACCGTGCTCTGTCTTCATTTTAAACGTCGCTTTCATAGCAGCAGGGAAAGTTATGTCAACATCGCCGTTGTACGTTGTAAACGACATCGGGGTACCTTCTTTTACCTTGTCGAGTGAAACCTTGATCTCTCCATTGTAGGTTGTCGCGATTACGGACCCGCTCATGTTCAACGCCGTGATCTCTCCATTATGATTTGTAAGCACTGCTTCTCCGTTAATATTTGCTACGGTGAGATCTCCATCATTGTGCGTCTTGGCCTCTATATCCATTCCAGATGGAACTTCTATCTGCAGGTTAAGTTTGCTGTTCCATGAACCGGAGTGGACGGTTACAGTATTGCCGTTTTCAGTGACTTCAAGATCCATACCACCGCCTCCAATTCTGCGCAGGCCGTTCTTTGTTTGATTGCGATCTTCATCATCACCTGCTGTAGAATATTTAACAAGAATATCCTTTCGCGCGGTACCTTTCACTGTTATCGATCCGAAGTTGATTACTGCCTTAAGTTTCCCACGTTTCGTCGGGTCGCTGAGAGGAACAGTAAACTCGTTTGACTCCTGGGCAATTGCAGATGTTGCAAAGACCATTAATAAGATTGCTAACAGCCAGACCCGATTTTTATTGATATATTTTTTCATGTGTTATTGATGCTTTAGACTATTCTTAATTTCTTTTCTTCGGTAAACTTCAGTTCGATTTTTCTTTTAAATACACATTTCCATTAAATGTTTCGAATTCGAGGAATGGACCTCCGGCTCCAATCCTAAATCGGTTGTCACTGATTTTGTATTTGATTTGTCCGTTCTTATTTTCCTTCTCAACATAAGCTGGCAATGTTTCCAGTCGATCAATGTTAGTATAAAGACTTCCGTTAAAACTTTGGAATCCAAGGCTGGCGGTAAGCCCTCTTTCAAATAGCGCATTGATATCTCCATTAAGGGTATAGAAGCGGCATTCACGTTGAGGATTCTGCGAATACTCGATGTCAACATCACCATTGATGGTATGGGCTTCGGATTCACTAGCCAGGTTTTGAAGTTTTATCGCCCCGTTTATATTGTGAGCTTTCACTACTCCTTTAACATTTTCTACCGATACGTCTCCATCATTGATTGTACTTACCAACAAGTTGACGCCGGCTGGAACTGTGACTACAAAGTCAAGCGTATAATGATACAGTTCATGACACGACCTTCCGCGGTCGTTCCAACTATATCCCCACTTGGTTCCCATGTGCGAGTGACGTGACTTTGGACTACTTCTCTCGAACATGTTGCATGGACTACTGACGTATAGGATAACCGTATCAGCCAGATCGACAACACCAAGTTGAAGCTCTTCTTTTCCCTTCGACAACCTTTCCTCCGTTTTCGCATTTATGGTCTTCGTAATTTCTACGGCGATTTTTTCTCCTGTCCCAGCCTTTACCTTGATGTCGCCGTTTATATTGGCTATCATAAGCGCGTTGTGCGATCCCCTCTTTTCGAAGGTGAATTCTTTAACAATTTTTTCTGTATGAGTTTGGGCAGCCACCTGGACAGTAGCTCCAAGGAGAAAGACCATGCATAATTTTAAGTTCATAGTTTCTTTTGTGTTTGAATAACATCGATCAGATGACCTGTATGCTTTCCTGAATTTTCTTTTTTATGTCGGAAGGAGTTTCGCTGTCCTTCAGAATTTTTTCCAGTTCGCCGATAGCAGCCTTTTCCTGTAAGGCCACCATCAACTCGGCCAATGCAACCTGTACCAATGGAGACTTCTGTTGCGCGATGGAATGGATCAAAGCCTCGCGGATCTTGCTATCCCTCGTGAATGGTTTAAGGGCATCCAGCGCTGCTAACCTGACGTTTACGTTCTCGTCATTATTTAGCGTTTGCAACAATGCCTCGGTAACCTTGACGCTAGCCTGATCCATGCTCTGCGTCAGATTAACGGCCTTCAGCCTATCCGTTGCAGATTCCTTTTCCAGCATAGACAGCATCATCATTTCCTTTAACTGACCAATTTCCTGGCCTAACGCTTCGATTTGCTGATCCTTCTGAGCAGGAGACCGCAGGAGATATCCGACCGTTAATCCCACCAACAGTGTTACCGCAGCGAATGCTAATCGCGGCATAATATCATTCCAGTTGAATGCAGCTTTCCACCGAGGCTCTGCTGCCTTCTTTTCATCACCCAGCATTTTGTAAAACCTGTCGTTCAGCGAAGTAGAAGGCTCCGGCATTTCCATCGCCACGATGTTACGTTCGAGCTTTTCAAAATCCTCGATCTCGTCCAGGCGAACATGGCCATCGGCGATCAGGGCCTCGAGTTCCCTTATCTCCGCATCTCCGGCTTTACCCGAATTATACTTGAACAGTAATTTTTGAATTTTCTCGCGCTCCATGGCTAGATATGTTTATCCAATTCTGAATACACAGCTTTTAATTCCTGTAATGCTCTGAAGACTTTAACTTTGACTGCACCTTCTGAACAGCCAAGAATCTCCCCGATCTCTTTATACTTTTTCTCCTGGTATTTGCTCAGTAAGAGGATTTCACGTTTATCTTCCGGTAATCTCTCCATCGCGATTGAAAGCAGATGCAGCTCATCATCCTTTTTATAATCTGACAACCTGTTATCTTCTGTGCCCAACCGATCCTGCCAGTCCTCGATTGAATCTTTGTGACGCAGCTTGTTCTTTCGGAAGTTGTCATGATTCACATTACGCGCAATGTGAAACATCCACGTCCTGAAGTCACCATCACCGCGAAACAGGTAACGGTATTTCAGAATCCGATAAAAGACATTCTGCACCAGGTCTTCGCTCAATTCCGCATCCTTGTTCATTCCATAAAAGAAACCAAACAACGGTTTCTTATAGCGCGCGAAAAGCAATCCCAGCGTATCGAGATGGCCATCCCTTACCTTGATCATCAAGGCATTGTCAGATAATGCTTCCAAAGGCGCGATAAAGTTTTCGAGATAGGAAACTTACGGTTTTTCGAAAGGTTACAGAAATTGTCTGGCCTGCGGCCATTTGGGGACCCGCGTGATTAGGTTCGCCGTGGGTGTAGGGGGAAGGAATAGGGAATAGGGTAAGGTATAAGGTATAGAGGTATAAGGTATAGAGGTATAGTATAAGGGTAGCGTATGTCCCAGAGGAAATAGAACTAGTCCAAAAATTCTGAGGATCGCGGAACGCCGTCCCCAGTGCCTGACGGCCGCAATGAACCTACGAATGGGCTCGAGCGCACACCCGCCATTAACTAATAACAATTAACTATTAACTTTTAACAGCAGGGCACACTCCAGCTGTCGGCTGAAAGCTGTTAGCTGACAGCTTCTAAGGGTTTCTCGAATGCAACTTATTCCGCTCGTCCTGAAGTTCGCGCGAGAGTTTCGTTTGGCGTTCCATTGCGCGGTGCTTGTACTCGTCGAACTCATGGGTCAGTGCGCTCACTGCAAGATTTCTTTCGGCAAGCGAATTAGCCTGCAATTTCATTCTACCGATAACAAGTCCCAACATAACCAGCAAGCCCGCTATTATTACAGCAACTGTTGTGATAAAGGTGCCTTTGTTAAAATCTATACCGATCACATTAATGTGAGTACTTGCATGCATGATCTCCTCCATCGACTTTTCCTTGGCTTTGTAAGCCTCTAAAGATTGGTTCAACTCACCTTTGAGCTTATTAATATTTGCCTCCGCCGCTTTGATCGATGCCTCTTTGGCCGCAATTGTGTCGTTAGCAATCTTCCACACGCCATCCAATACTGACTCCTTAACTACCTTGTAGGCGCCATATGATTGCGATTTTGATTTCATGTATAGAAATCTCTCCTGCAAAGAGGGGTTCTCCTTGAGTCCGTCAGGGTCAGCTTGAGAAAACGAGACGTGAAAAGCCGCTAACCCAATCAACAGAACAAATAGCATTCTCATATCAAAAAAAATTTTAGTAAAACAAATAAAATTAATTTACCCGATAAACACTGGTAAAGATTAACTGTTTCAACCCCCAAATATTTCGATCAAGGTCGTTGATTCGCGATTAAAGGTAGTAAATTTTATTTTTTCTCCTTGAAAGCAAGCTGAGTCTGCTCGGTAGCGATCACATTATTGAACAACTCTTTCAGATAATGATACTCCTGGGAAGTAAAAATTGGTTTCGCAATTACTAAGGTATTGGCCATCGACACTTTGTTTGCCGCGTCGTTAACTTCGAAAATAAAATGTCCACCGTTGGCCGGCAATTTAAGCGCGATCTTCTCCGGAATCTCATCCAACACAAAATCAGGTGGGTATGTCAGGTTCAAAATGAGAATTTCCTCAAGCGCAGCCCCAAAATCCACCGGGAACAGTCGTTCACTTGATTTGAAGGGATTTCGCTTCCACTGATCTACAACAAATGGATTGAACAATAGTGTACCATTTTGAGAAAGATCGCCGACATCCCAGTGTACTTCGAGACTAATAACCAGAGGCTTATCCAAATTGTCGAGATTTTCCAGCTCGAACTTTTTGATTGTTATGTCATGAAGCCGATTCGTGATGGACTGGATGTATTCCTGTTCACTATTAAATTTTTTTATCTTCTTGCGCTCATTAACTGCGGCATAGCCGGAGTACCTAGTTTGAACCGTGCCGGCCATTCCTTCGTTGCTCAACGCCAGATTTACGATTGAGGTCATGCGTTGCCTCTCAATCGGCTTCAATTCCTCCCAATACGATTGGTCCGAACCAATCACCCGGCCCTTTCCATTCAGGCAACGCTCTGGCAGTAATCCGAATGGATAGAAATCGTCGGTAGCATCCAGAAAATATGCCTTATCTCCAATGGTTGCCTTTGCAATAACATAATTGAAATCGCTCAACACGGGATAAACTTCAGTTGCAAGGCCATTCTCCCGAGTTGATAAGATTACAGGCTCAACGGGAATACCTGCGTATTTTAAAGCAGCAATAAGTGAAAGGTTAATGTCTCCAACGTTCCCGACTCTTGAATCAAAGGCCTTCTTGATCCCGAACTCACTGTATTTACCATATACTTCATTCCAACGGTACCACCCCTTAATGAAGTCATAGATTTTATGCGCTTTTGCTTTTGTGTCTGTCTCGCCGGCAATAATCTCTTCAATCTGGCGATCGAGAATATCTTTTCCCCGCTTTAGTTGAACACCAAATTCTGCATGCTGCCTTAGTTCTTCATCTACATCTTTCCACTCCTTTGTGATCTTGTCCTTGCGCCCATCGAAATAGTTTATCTGGGATAACTCAAAATTTATCACGGAAAGGAAGTTTGACTTCGCGGTCATAAATTCTTCTTCTTTAAAAGTTGGAATGTCTTTCATTCCAAAACGCATTCTTGCACAGTCTGCACTTCTGCCGACAGGTGTAAAACAAGATCGAATCAATTCATTTTCGTTTTTTGAAAGCTTTAAGAAGCCACGCAGGGAAATATTATAGTTATATATACCGGGGATAAGACACAGATATTCGCTTTTCAATTTTGGAATGTCGCTTTGAAATTCCCAGGAACGGAAGTTATAAATGAAGGGAGATTCCAGCGTGTACATGACTTCAATGACGCTACCAACCTTCACATTGGGTATAGCGAACTTGTGAATGTTGTAAAATTTGTTGTGATTTTCTGTGTAGGTCCTCTTTTGGTCAAGCTTCGATTCGCGCATGGATCCATTTTCAATATTGAAAGAAGATCCTTTTACTGAGATCATTTTTTCAACACTTTTTTCAGACTTTCTCAACCAAATCTCAAAAGTTCCCCGATTAACGCCTTCTTTTTTCAGGATCTTAATCCTTGCGTGGTAGGTATATTGCAGATTGAAATCATTATTTATGAATGCCTCGCCAAATTCATCCAGGACAAGTGCTGTAGCGGCGGTATCTGGAGCATACTCCTTAAGGTCTAGTTCACGATAAGTTGCCTTACCATAGGGAAAGCCATTTTCCTGTGCAAAAGATGCTATAGAAGTAAGAATGAGGAGAGCGAGTACAAGTCGCATATAACGGTTATTTATGGGTAATGACAGATTTTATACGCGCAACTGTTTTGGTGTAACCACCACGAAGTGACTTTCAGATTTACGAAATTTTTCTTGAACAAGCACGCTTTCGATTTTTTATACCGTGGGAATAAGAATGAAATTTGGCTGATTAAAGAGCGCCGCTTTCCACCAAAAATTTTAAAATGAAAATAGGATTGCTATCTGATACACATGGATATCTCGACCCTCGTGTTTTCGACCATTTCAGAGACTGCGACGAAATCTGGCATGCCGGCGATATCGGGGATGAAGCGGTAGCCGACGCTCTTCAGGCCTTTAAACCATTTCGCGCTGTCTATGGCAATGTCGACAACATCAATTTGCAGACACGATTTCCTGAGGACCTGTTTTTTGAATGTGAGAAAACAAAAGTCTGGCTCACGCATATCGGTGGCACCCCACCAAAATATAATCCTCGTATTAAAAAAATCCTGAGACAACAAGTGCCTGACCTTTTCATCTGTGGTCATTCCCACATACTAAAAATCAAGCGGGACAGCGCTTTCGGCGACATGCTTTATTTAAATCCAGGGGCAGCGGGGAATCAAGGCTTTCATTTTATGAAAACGATAGTCAGATTCGTGATCGACGATGGAAAGATTGACAAGATGGAAGTTATTGAACTTGGAAAGCGCGGTGCTGTAGTTGGGTAAGTGGCTGGTAATCGGTGGCGGACTCTATGTGCTATGTGAGTAATATGGATCGGAGCATTCAGCTAGAGGTGATCGGTGCCCGATGGCTAACGCCGGTCGGCTCGATTCTCGTAAGTATAGAAGCCAACCCTTGCTTTCCACCAGAAATAATGGCAGTTGCAGAACCTCTAATTTCCCCTATCCACTTTCTAACAGATGTCAGCTGAGCGCTTCTCAAACATACTGATTAAGCATCACCGGCATAACGAGCATCAAAATATCTTCACTGCTATCTTTTTCAGCAGGCAAGATCACGCCTGCCTTATTCGGTGCCGACATGGTAAGTTTTATTTTTGGAGAGTCCATGTTTGAGAGCATTTCTATGAGGAACTTCGCATTGAATCCAATCTCAATATCTTCTCCTTCGTGGTCGCAGGAAAGACGTTCATTCGCCTCATTGGAGAAATCCAAATCCTCGGCGGATATCTGGAGTTCGCTTCCTGTAATTTTAAGACGCACCTGATGCGTTGTTTTGTTAGCGTAGATAGAGATCCGCTTTAAAGCTCCTAACAAATCGCTGCGCTCGATAGACATGGTGATATTATTCTGTGTGGGAATAACATTATCGTAGTCAGGGAAACGTTCGTCAATGAGACGGCAGATCATTCTTAAGTTGCCGAATTTGAAATAGGCGTTTGAAAGATTAAAGCTCACACTAACATCTGTGTTTTCTGATGGAAGCGTAGCTTTTAAAAGGTTTAAGGCCTTTCGAGGGATAATGATGGAACTTCCATTGGCTGATTGGACGTCCGCCCTGCGATATCTCACCAGGCGATGTCCATCAGTTGCGACGAAAGTGGAATTGCTTTCGCCGAGGTTTACATAAACACCGGTCATAGCAGGTCTCAATTCATCATTGCTCGTTGCGAAAATTGTGTTGTTGATCGCACGCGCCAGAACTTCACTTGAGATATCTGCGCTGAAGTCATTTGACACGGAAGGCACTTTCGGAAAATCCGTTGCATTTTCTCCGGATAACTTGTACCGGCCGTTGTCTGAAATTATTTCAATACTGTAGGTTGATTCATCAATCGAAAACGTGACCGGCTGTTCGGGAAGATTCTTAAGCGTATCCAACAAGATTCTTGCGGGTACGGCAATGCTGCCTTTCTCTTTCGACTCAACCTGCAGGTCAGTAATCATTGATGTTTGGAGGTCAGATGCGGTGACCGTAAGCGAGCCCTTATCCAGTTCAAAAAGGAAATTCTCCAGAATAGGTACAACAGGATTAGTAGTAATTACACCATTAATATTAGACAGCTGCTTAAGCAAGTAAGCAGAATTCACAAGAAACTTCATTGGAGACAGTGGTTTGATTTTAAGCGGAGGTAAAGTTATAAAGAAAACCGAATAATAAAACCCGAAAAAAAACTGGCAATCAGATGTAGTGGCCTATAATTATTCTGAAAAAAATGGCCGTTTTCGCAGGATTTTCTGGACCTTTTCTGGAACGAAGAAGGCCCACTGTTTACCGTTGATTAGCCCTGGAACGTTTTGACCAGGACCAACAGGTTTGTACAGGTCAAGGGTATAGGTTCGTTGAGCGATATCCTTTACCGTTATCCTCATTGATGCGGGAGATTTGGACAGGCTGTCGGCTACAATTGCCTGGTCTACAAAATTAATGGCTGTAATTAACGACACATCATCGAGGAATTGATTAAGCCTGGCCGTATCCACGGAGGTCATTCCTTCGATACCAAAATAATTATCCTGCAGCGATACCTTGAAGCCCTGGGTTTGGGACTCCGGAAATTCTGCTTCGAGGCTTTCGAAATTCCGCCAGTTAAATCCGAAAACTAATTTGTCTTTCCAGTCATTCTCTGGCAGTTCAAAAATTCCCGAAACGTAAACACGATATCCGGGTATTGTCATAATATAAGGTGTGGCGTCGTCGTCGTCAGGACAAAAGAATGCCTGCGTTTTCTTCTCATTACCTCCCGCATAAAAACCGGCCTGTTTTGCGCCTGACGAAAACAAGGATATATGTACTCCATTTTCTTTCAAACTTCGGCTAACTGAATCACGGATTGAAGCAGGCACTGATCGCTTAGGCTCCGCTTGTTGCAGAGTGGCAAACAGCACCTGGATCATGGAGGCATCTGCATTAAACTGTTCGTTCACCGTCCATTTGGATCCGTTGAATTTTAAAACAACGTTTCCTTTTTTCGATGACAGCGTCACTTGATCAATTTCACCCAGATCAAAATCTTTGAACAGATTCTTATCGATGTCAACACTGCCGCTAGAACGGCCCGCATAAAATGTAGCCACAGTGACGCAACAGAGCAGCACAAAAATTATCGCGAGCCGTTTGTTTCTTTTCTCCTGCATAGTTTAGAACCGGGCAAATTTTTGTTTCCTTAAATATGCGCGCAGCACCCCGTAGGCTATCAACAAAACCAATGGTAGTGCAAGATTAAGCACTTGCCATTTTAAACGTTCATTTTTAATCCTGACCTTATCCAAAGGACGAATTTTAACTTCTTTGTTCCGCGCCTGAATCAATCCATTTTCATTTGTTAAATACGCCACAGTATTCAACAGAAAATCCCGGTTAGCAAAAGTCATGTTAGTCATCGGATCAAAACCTAATGGCTGCGGTTGATTGTTGCGCGGGTTCACATCGTTGCGCGCCACATCCCCATCAGCAATAACGACCAGACTGGTGTAAATACTTTCATCCACGATCTGTGATGACTCGAATCCTTCAGGCGGAAATCGATTCTTGTATAGGGAGCTGAACTTACCTTCGAGAAGAATCCCTACAGGTATATCTTTCGTCGTGTAATCGCTATCTCGCAAATTTTTCCGGAGCTCATTTATATTTATATGAACAGGTGTTGCAATTTTTCTGGAATAGGGAGAAGTCATCAACAACGGAGTTTTTTTGACACCATCAGCTTTAACGGTATCGATACTGCTACAAAATCGTGTGAGTATCGCATCGAGATTTCGCGTCACAGGATGGTTGGCAAACTCACCAATGAGCGGGAAGAATGGCCATTGGATCAACTGGATTCTAGGCTTCCCCCCTACTTCACCCGTGATAACCGGATACATTCCCGATTTCCTATCCTGTACCAGGTCAGGGTTAATGCGAACACCATATTTAAACAACTGATCGTCAAGGTTGAGGTCAGCAGGTCCAGCGAAATAATCATCTCGCGCAAGACTGTCCATTGAGGCATATACTTTGTCGATCAGGAAAAGAACCTTCCCGCCTTGCATAATATATTGATCTAAAAAGAATTTGTCTCGATCAGCAAACTGCCTGGTTGGCTTTGCAATGATGATAACATCAAACTTTTTAAGGTCCGCCTGTGAGGAGAGTGTGATGGTTGATACGTCATAAATATTTTGAAGATCATTAATGAAGCTATACGATTGAAGGGAATCAAGTTCACCATGCCCAATAACATATCCGATTTGTTTTCTATCGGTGTTCACCAGACTATACACCGTGCTAATTAGTTCGTATTCTACGCCTTCAATTGACTGGTTTATCTCTTCGTCTGGTGTGCCAGCTTTGTTTCCTTTTAGCAACATCACACCCGATTCAAGACCTTCATGAGAAACAATTACACCGGGAAAGACTATGCGCTCTTCGCGTTGGCCATCACGTGTGTCGATGATGTTAGTAGGTTGTATACCGCGAGAGGCGAGATCTGCCATATATTCATTGCGGGCTTTTTCGCTCATGGCGACAGTCGGATCCGAAACTGAATAAGAAATCCGTCCTCCAGAGTAAATCCTGAATTCCTCTGCCGTTTCTAAAATTGCTTTTTGAAAGCGTTGGAAACTGGCGTTCAGTTCCCCTGCAAGAAATATTTCAATATGCAATTCATCTTCGAGTTCGTTGAGAATGCGGACCGTCTCAGGCTTTAGGCTGTAACGCTTTTCTTCAGTGAGATCGATTCGGGAAAACTGCCTGGCACCGAGCAGGTTTATTAATATAATGAGAACGAACCCATTGGCAAAAACTAAAATATCCTCAAGCTTTTTGCTTTTCCAATCTACCATTGTCTGCTGCCCAGGATTAATTTTGTCAATGATAACATGAGGAAAATCATGCTCAGGAAATAAATAACATCGCGCGTATCGAGCAGTCCTTTGCGCATAGTATCATAGTGATAAAGAATGCCGAGTTGTTTTACGAACAATTCCTCACCCGAAAAAATTTTCATTGTCGATATTGAATCGAATCCCAGGAACGTGAGAAAACACAGAAAAGCGGCAAGGATGAAAGCGACGATTTGATTGGGGGTAATGCTCGATGCAAAAATTCCAATCGCGCAGAAAACGGCTGCCAGAAAAGCTATGCCTATGTATGATCCGATAACACCCGGCGTATCGATGTTCCCAGGTGGATTTCCCAAAACATAAACTGAATAGTAATAAAGTAACGTGGGGGCTAGGGCGAAAAGTACAAGTAGGAAATTGGCAAAAAATTTTCCCAGTATTATTTCCCAGTCGCTGACTGGTTTTGTAAGCAGTAACTCAATGGTACCCGCTTTTTTCTCCTCTGCAAAAGTTTTCATCGTAATAGCTGGAACGAGAAAGATAAATACGTAAGGCCCCGTCAGGAACAAGGTGTCCATGTCTGCATAACCATAATCCAGGACGGCAGTATCGGGAAATACCCACATCAATAATCCGATCGCCGTTAAAAAAACACCTATTACGATGTACGCAATCAGCGAGTTTAAAAATCCGTTGAACTCTTTCGAGAGAACCTGGAGCATTGTATTCTATTTTCTAATATTCTAATTTCTATTCTCCATCCTCGTCAAATCCCTAAAAATATTCTCTAGCGAATTCTCTTCCTGTCTCAGCCCGATAAGCGACAAATTATGGTCCGCCGCGAAGCGGAATATCTCCGGACGCAAATCTACGTTCCCATTTGATATTACCTTATAAGTAAAGTTTTCAAGCGCAAGAATTTCACTAACGCCGGATATCAGGCGCAATTGCTCAACGTTGATCGAAGTGCCGAACTGCACTACAATTGTTTCACTTTTTCCGTGTGATCTAAGGATTTGTTCGAGCTTGTTATCAGCGACGATGTTACCCTTGTTAATTATAATGACGCGGTCGCAAAGAGCCTGCACTTCCTGCATTATATGTGTTGAAAACAGAACTGTTTTTTTCTCGCTAATGGTTTTGATCAGCCTTCGGATTTCCATCAACTGGTTTGGATCCAGTCCTGATGTTGGCTCATCAAGAATAAGAACTTTGGGATCATGGATGAGTGCCTGAGCCAGACCCACACGCTGCCGATAACCTTTGGACAATGCTTCTATTCTCTTGTTTTGCTCAGGCGCTAATCCACAAAGGTCAACAATCTCTTTGACGCGAGCAGATAGCCGCTTTCCGCGGAGACCATATAGCCTGCCGATAAACGCGAGGTACTCGTGTACATACAGGTCAAGGTACAATGGGTTGTGTTCAGGTAGATACCCCGTTATTCTCTTAACCTCCATCGGTTTTTCAACAACATTGAACCCACCTACCCAGGCTTCTCCGGATGTGGGCGGCAAAAAGCCAGTAGCAATTTTCATGGTCGTAGATTTGCCTGCGCCGTTGGGCCCGAGGAATCCTACAATCTCCCCCTCTCTAATGTCAAACGAAATGTCATTGACCGCAGTCTGCTCACCATATCTTCTGGTCAAATTTTTGAGTTGTAATGACATTATGCTCCTTTAAAGATCAAGTTTAGAACATTGTTGATGAAAGCCGAAACGATTGATAAAAAAGTTTAGTGCCAGCAGATATTACGTCTGTTAACGTACCGTTTGTATGGTTAATTGACATTGAACTAACTAAATAAATTGTCAACTTTGCAACTAGAAACAAAAATACGTATGCGGTCATTATTTTTAGCAGCCTGTCTTCTGATTCCGACCCTACAATTTGCTCAACCTGGATACGATATCCAGTTTAAGATCGTTGGTTTAAAAGACACAATCGTTTACCTGGGACATTTCTACGGTGAGGCTACCTACATCAAGGACACTGCGACCGTAAACAGCAATGGTGTATTTGCTTTCGACGGAAAGAATACTCTGCGACAGGGCGTGTACTACATTGTATTAGGATCGACCAGACAATTCGATATGGTGATCGGAAAAGATCAGCACTTCAGTATGACGACAGACCGGAAAGAATATTACAAAAACATGGTGGTCACCGGGGATGAGGATAACAAACTGTTTTTTGAGAATATGATGTTCAACATGGAGCGTTACAAAGAAGCTGAACCCTATATTAAAATTATTCAGGACAGCACCGCTTCAGAAGATAAGAAAAAAGCGGCGCGAGATGCGTATTCAAAAATAAATGATAAAGTAATCGCGTATCAGAATGAGATCATTTCAAAGCATCCTTCTACCTTGACTGCCCGAATTCTGAAATCCAATCAGAACATTGAAATTCCGGAACCACCCAAGCGATCAGATGGAACCATCGACAGCACATTCCAACTGAAATGGTATCGGGAGCATTTCTTTGATAACATCGATCTCGCTGACGATGCATTCATCCAGATGCCGAAACCAATTTATCGCGACAAAATTAATGAGTACCTCGACAAGCTATACCCTCAGCACGCCGACTCAATTACTAAGGCAGTCCATAAAGTTGTAGCAAAAGCGAAGAAGAATCAGGAAACCTACAAGTACGCAGTCTGGACTTGTATGCTGAAATATCAGCAACCCGAGATAATGGGACTTGATGAAGTATTCGTCAATTTGTACGACACCTATTTTGCAACTGGCGAAATGAACTTTTGGGTTAATGATCAGATGAAGAAAAATCTGAAAAAACACGCTGACCAGTTGCGTAAAAGCCTCGTTGGAAAGACCGCTCCAAACCTGATCATGCAGGATGCTAACTTCAAACCTCGGTCGATGTATGATATCAAGAACAAGTATACCATCCTGTTTATCTTCGACCCCGATTGTGGGCACTGTAAAACGGAAACTCCAAAACTCGTTTCATTTTATAAGAAGAAACAATTTGATCTCGAAGTATTCGCCGTGAGTCAGGATACTTCCATGCAAAAGATGCGCGATTATATTAAGGATATGGGCATGCCCTGGATCACGGTCAACGGGCCCAGAACCTACGTCGGTTCTTACCTCGATCTTTATGACGCTCAGACGACCCCTTCGTTGTACGTGATCGAAAAGAAGAAGATTATAGGAAAGAAGATTCCGGTAGATAAGTTGGAAGAGTTCCTATCGCACTACGAGAAATTTGAAAGGGAAAAACAGGCAACTAAATTGAAGACAGGCGCAAAATCATAGCGGTCACAACGGTCACCCCACTGTCCGATATTGAACTTTTGAAATACTTCATATCCCCAAATCGGCTGGAAATGGCCTTTTGTAACATTTTTTGAATTTTAGTCGTCTATTTATGCAACTATTCACCTGAGCTCCGGTATCTAATAAAAGAAAATCAACAACGAAAATACCCGATAACCCTAAATTCTTTACAATGGCATTTCTAGATAAACTTCTGGGTAAAAAGAAAAAAAATGTACTGAAGCCGAAATGTCCGATAACCAAAGAGTCGATTGAAGAAGGTTTTGGCTTCATGCTTACTACGGCCCAGGTAGTAGCGTCAAAGAAGTATTGGGACATGGTAATGACCGAGCCGGAGACCATGTCGTACACTGTATCACATTTTAAGAATCAGCCAGCGGGCACCCAGATGCGCAATATGATTTTTGAAAAATACAGCAGCATTGACAAGCCCTGGATGATCTCAGATTCCTGCATTAATCTGTTTGAACAAATCGATAAGACTTCCGCCCGCGAAAACGCGAGGAAATGGTGGGCTAACGAAGGCTCCTATAACCCTGAGAATTCCGGACCAGCTACTGTAGCGCTCGATCCCGAGACATATCAATCCCTTCGGGATTATGCGGTGCTGGAGGCGGGAAGATCGCGGATAGTACTTAGTTAGTTTAAAGTTCAAAGTTTAAGGTTCGCTCGATCGTAGATTGCAGTCGCATCTCCGGGTAGGTTAAGTCGGCCAGCACGATCCCAACCTTAAACTTTAAACCTCAAACCTTAAACTATATTTCAGCTGTTTCTCTCGATCGTAAACTGCACCAACTTAATAAGCGATTCTTTATAGCTCGTTTCAGGAAAACCTTGCAACAGTGTGAGTGCCTCTTTGTGATAGTTGTTCATTGAGGTAACTGCATATTCAAGTCCACCTGACTCTCTTACAAATTTAATTACCTCCTTAACCTTACGAGGCTTTTCACTTTCGTTCTTTACTATACTAATGATTTTCCTCTTCTCAGTCCAGCCAGCCTTTGATAAGGCATAGATCAAAGGAAGTGTCATTTTTTTTTCTTTGATATCGATGCCCACCGGCTTTCCAATTTCCTGCTCGCCGTAATCGAACAGATCATCTTTGATTTGAAAAGCCATCCCGATCTTTTCTCCAAACTGTCGCATTCGTTCGACTGTGATATCATCTGCGCCTGCCGAACTGGCACCAACTGCACAGCAAGACGCAATTAACGACGCAGTCTTTTGTCTGATAATTTCATAGTAGACATTTTCATTAATATCAAGTCGCCGTGATTTTTCGATCTGCAGCAATTCACCTTCGCTCATTTCGCGTACTGCATCCGTTACAATGCGAAGAAGATTAAAGTCTTTGTTTTCGACCGAAAGCATCAAACCTCTAGTCAACAAAAAATCACCAACTAAAACTGCCACTTTATTTTTCCATAGGGCATTAACAGAGAAATACCCGCGGCGATAGTTTGCCTCATCAACTACGTCGTCGTGAACAAGCGCCGCGGTATGGAGCAGTTCTATCAATGAAGCTCCCCGAAACGTAGACTCGTTGATTTTGCCGCATGTGCCCGCCGAAAGGAATACGAACATCGGACGCATTTGCTTGCCCTTACGCTTCACGATATAATTCATGATCTTGTCAAGCAACAGAACATTGCTTTTCATCGAAGCTCTAAACTTAGGCTCAAACTCGTCCATCTCCCGGGCGATCGGGGCTTTTATGTCTTCCAGGCGTAAGGGCATGCGCGACAATAATACGCATTGATTTCAATGTGTTGAAACCTTTTAATATTTTAAATGCCACCCACCAGCCTTCCAGCGTTGAGTAATTAAAAACCCGCAGACATCTTTTAAGAATACAGCGTCGGTCTAATAAATATTCCAAATGTATTGTACCTTCCCTGTGGCTTACGCACGGCTATTGAACGCCAGCATCATCAAGACGAAGCCATACCGATAAACCAGAATCACCAGTGACAAAGAAGAATCCTGAATCTCTTCCTCCGATCCCAAAAATTATCCTGGAACTCATTTCTTACAATCGCGAATCCCATGACAGGTTTGATAATATTGAAATACAGGAATTGCTTGAGAGGTTGCAGCCCGATCGCATCAACTGGATCAATGTCGATGGACTGAGCAACCCGGAAATTATTGAAACGCTTCAAACACATTTCGGACTGCACTCGCTCCTGATCGAAGATGTCTTGAACGATCAGCGTCCCAAGTCAGAGGAGTTTGACAACTACTTGTTCTTCACGCTGAAGATGCTTTACCGCATCGATCATTCATGTATCGATTATGAGCAAATCAGTTTTGTACTTGGCACGAATTTCCTTCTATCATTTCAGGAAAAAGAAGGAGACCTGTTCGACGGGTTCAGAGAACGCATCCGGCTAGACCAGGGCAAGGTCAGAAAGAAGCAGTCGGATTATTTGTTGTACAGGCTCATCGATATCATTGTTGATAATTATTACAATGTACTCGACAGGATTGGTGACCTGATAGAAGAGATAGAAGACAATGCATATGAAAATCCTTCATACAAAACCTTTCATGAAATTCAGTCCCTGAAAAAGGAACTCATTTTTTTACGAAAAGCATTGTACCCCCTGCGGGAGGCCCTTAGCAAGATCATTAAAGGAGAGTCGGAATTTATTAACGACGACACGTTGCCTTATTTCTCCGATGTATATGATCACGTTGCACACCTGATAGACTCATTGGATACGTATAAAGATCTTACTTCAAGCTTGCTCGATATACATATCAATGCCATGAACACTCGCATGAATGAGGTTATGAAAGTACTCACTGTTATTTCGACCATTTTTATGCCTTTGACTTTTATCGTAGGTGTTTATGGTATGAATTTTAAGTACCTGCCCGAACTGAATTGGCGGTGGGGCTACTTTGGAGTTTGGGGGGTGATGCTGGCGATTGTAGTTGGAATGCTCGCGTTCTTCCGGAGGAAACGATGGTTCTGAATTAGTTAATGGTTATTTGTTAATAGTTAATAGTTCGCTCGATTTTGAATCGTGCGCAACCTCAAACCTCAAACCTCAAACCTTAAACTTTAAACTTTAAACTTTAAACTATCAATCTGTTGCTTCCTCCGCTTCCAATCTTATCTCGACAAGTTCAGGTAGAGTTTTGTTTAGTTTAAGAATCTTGAATTTGTAACCGCCTAGCGAAAAGGTATCACCCTCTTTGATCGCAGACCTGTAATAGGTAATCATCCCGGATAGCGTTTCGTAATCTTCAGATTCAGCAAAAGGTACTTCGATAAATTTGTTAATATCATGGATCGAGGATTGCGCCACCACCTGATACACTTGCTTGTCGAGGAGTGTAACAATCTGTTGTTCGTGATCATGCTCATCCTGGATTTCCCCAACCAGTTCTTCCAGGATATCTTCGAGTGTAATAATGCCGATCGTCCCGCCAAATTCACTGACCACAATTGCCATCTGTGTTTTCCTTCTCTGAAATTCGCGAAGCAATGCATCAATCGGTTTGCTCTCCGGTATAAAATGTGCAGGGCGCATCACTTCTTTTAGCGTCTTATCTGTTTTCTGAAAGTATGCGGTAAGAACATCTTTCGCATGAACAATACCGATGATCTCATCAAGGGAGTTTTCGAAAACCGGATAACGTGAATAGCCTTCCTTCAAGATCACGTCCATCGCTTCCTGGAGAGTAAACGTTGCCCGGAGGCCACTTATCTTGACACGTGGCACCATTACCTGCCTTACAATCCGATCGTCAAAGTCAAAAACATTTTGGATAAGTTCCCGTTCCTCGGGTTCAATTGCACCACCCTCTTCGCTTTCGGCAATAATGAGTCTCAACTCCTCCTCCGAATGGATTTCCTGTTCACTGATCGGTTTAACACCAAACATCCGGAGAATCATATTGGCAAAACCATTCAGCAGCCAAATGAACGGCCGGAAAATCGTGTAGAACAATCTTAATGGTAATGAGATCTTTAAAGTCGTAGAGGTTGGGTATCGTATTGCCAGCGACTTCGGCGCAAGCTCACCGAACACAATATGTAAAATTGTAAGGATAGCGAAAGCTATCGGGAGTGAAATGCTGTGCGCCAGAGACTCGCTTATCGTTAGCCCCAGGGCTGACATTGTACGCAAGATAATCTCAGACATAACATCTTCGCCGACCCAGCCAAGGCCAAGACTGGCAAGTGTTATTCCAAGCTGTGTTGCAGCAAGATAGCCATCAAGGTTATTGATTATATTTTCGGCAGCCCTCTTCGAAAGGTTTCCCTTTTCGAGGGCTATCTGTGAGGACCTTACTTTAACGATCGCGAATTCCGCAGCTACGAAAAAACCATTTAGCAGGACAAGGGCTAAAGTAATTATGACGTCAAGGGTCATAACTGGGTATCGGGTGACAGCGAACCTGGAAACAGGGTATAAGGTATATGGTGTAAGGTGCGCTCGTAAGCAAAGGTCAAAATTTCCAATAGTTTATTTGCACCCACCTCCTTATACCTTATACCCTATACCTTATTCCTTATACGTGCCTAAAGCCTTTCCTCTAACGCGGCAATATTATCTTGTGCCTCGTTCTTTCCGAGAGATAGCGCTTTTTTGTATAGTTCCACAGCTTCCCGTAGCGTTTCCTTTTTCTTGCGGGGAGCTAGTTTTGTACGATTTGCAGCTTCTTCCACAGCCTGAGCTCGTGCATAGTAAGCATCAGCTTCACTCATCTTGCTTTGGATCATCAGTTCCTGAACCCGTGCTTCGATCAAAGCAAGTTCCTGTGTTTTTGTCTCAATCTGCGCCTGTTTGTCCGTAAGTTCAGCCTCCTGCATCCCTACTGTAGTGATCAGGTTTTGATTCTCGTTACGGTATTTATCTACTTGTTCCTGCAGGCTGGCAATTTCTTTTGTTGTTGCTTCCAGGTCCGCTCTCAATTGTTTTATCGTTTTAGCGTATGCATTGGAGCTTGATTTTGAACTCTTTAGGTTGGTTTCGAGCTCATCGATTTTTTTCTGAGTCTCTTTTACATAACCGTTTATATCCTTCATGCGGTCTTTATAATCCGCGAACGTTGTTCCTTCGACCATATTGACCCGAAGAAGCTGACGGCTGGCGTCGATGGAATCCATCATTGCACCGACTTCCGTCAATGTTTGCGCCATCTGCTGACTAGTTTCTAATTCCAAGGTCAAAGAATCTATTTTCGTTTGCATTACCTCCTTCTCATTAGAGCCACATCCGGCCAACAAAGCTGCTATAGGAAGAACAAAGATTAGTTTTTTGGTCATAAGGAGTCGATTTAGTTTACTAGCAAAAATACGGTTCATTTATTTTTAAACGGGTCTGCTGACTCAAAAATATTTTTTTTCACGCGATGATCCGCCTTTCCGGGCGCCAGTTGAACAACCACAACATTATTGGGTTTTCTTTTTGCCTTTGTACAAAGGAAGCTAAATTTGCCCCCGTTTTGAAATTGCCCACGAATTCATGCCCAAATTGATCAAAACGCGAACCCGAATCGCAGACCTGGGCAAGCCCCGCATTATTATCATCGGAGGCGGTTTCGGAGGTCTGGAAGTTGCCAAAGGCTTGAACGGATTCAAAGCACAGACTGTACTGTTTGACAAGTATAATCATCACTGCTTCCAACCCTTGCTCTACCAGGTAGCCACATCCGGACTGGAAACTAGTTCGATCGTTTTCCCTTTTCGGAAGCGTTTTGCAAATCAGGAAGACTTCTTCTTTCGGCTTGGAGAGGTCACACAGATCAAACCTGAAGAAAATTACATTGAAACTTCGATTGGAGGACTTAGATACGACTACCTTGTGATAGCCAACGGTGCGACTACCAATTTCTACGGCATGAAAGATGTCGAGCAGTTAGCTCATCCGATGAAGACAATCATAGACGCTATAAAGCTTAGGAATATTATCATTCGAAACTTTGAAACTGCTTTGCTAACTGACGACGAGGAATTGATGGACAGCCTCATCGATGTAGTAATTGTGGGCGGAGGCCCCACGGGCGTCGAACTGGCTGGAGCAATTTCAGAACTTAAAAGACATGTATTCCCGAATGATTACAAGGAGCTGGAATTAAACAAAATGGACATTCACCTGGTCGAAGCGACCCCGCGACTATTGAATGGGATGTCTGATGTCTCCGCGAGGAAAGCGCAACAGTACTTGGAAAAAATGGGTGTGAATATCCACCTGAATTGTGCGGTTAAGTCTTATGACGGATATGAGGTAACTTTCTCGAACGGTGAGAAACTGATTAGCAGAAATTTGATCTGGGCTGCGGGAGTTCGGGGTCAGCCCATCAACGGAATAAATGCGGAATCCATAGGGCGGGGAGGCAGGATCCAGGTTGACGAATTTAACCGGGTGAAAGGCCACGAGAATATCTTTGCCATCGGCGACGCGTGCATTATGGAATCAGGCGATCCTGCATATGCAAGCGGACATCCCCAGGTCGCGCCGCCGGCGATGCAGCAAGGACGCCTCGTCGCTAAAAATATAAAACGGCTGATCCAGAAGAAGGAAATGAAGCCGTTCCGGTACAAGCATCAGGGTTCGATGGCTACCGTGGGAAGAAATCGTGCCGTTGTAGATTTGCCCGCGTTTCGGACCCAGGGATTTTTAGCATGGTTTATCTGGATGTTTGTCCATCTGATCTCACTCATTGGTTTCAGAAACAAATTTTTCGTTTTGCTTTCCTGGTTATGGAGCTACTTCTCTTACGATAAGAGTAACCGACTTATAATGGCCCGTCCTAAAGACGGCGTGCAATAAATGGCCACCTCAAACGACAAACACGCTCCACCCCTATCCACTGCCGGCATACTAGTCTCCCTGGGCATTATCTATGGAGATATCGGTACATCACCAATATACACCTTCAGATTCATCGTCGGGGACCACCCAATTACCGAAGATCTTATCCTGGGTGGCCTTTCATGTGTTCTTTGGACACTCACACTGATTACAACTTTCAAATATGTGTACTTTGCCCTTAATGCAGACAACAAGGGTGAAGGTGGAATTTTTGCGCTATATGCGCTGGTTCGGCGTTACAAAGCAAAGTGGGTTATTTATCCCGCGGTTATCGGCTGTGCTACACTCATCGCTGACGGATTTATTACGCCGGCGATCAGCGTAACATCTGCGATCGAAGGTATTAGGTTGCTCCATCCCGTATCAACCAATACCATTATCTCCATTGTAATCGTAATCCTGGTTGCTATCTTTATTTTCCAGCAATTCGGCGCCGGCGTAGTCGGGCGCATATTCGGTCCGATAATGCTACTATGGTTTCTCTCTATCGGAATTTTTGGCGCGATACACCTCTTTCAGAATCCCGGCGTGTTGCGCGCAGTAAACCCGGCTTATGCATTTGATCTTTTGGTGAAGTATCCAGGTGGCTTCTGGATCCTGGGTGCAGTATTTCTCTGCACAACAGGTGCGGAAGCAATGTATTCCGATCTGGGCCACGTTGGAAAAGCGAACATCCGGGTTAGTTGGGTTTTTGTGAAAATTTCTTTGCTCTTCAGCTATTTTGGTCAAGGTGCATGGCTGTTGGATCATGGTGGAGACACACTGCATGGCCGGATACCCTTTTTTGAAATAATGGATGGTGGCTTCCTGATCTTTGGAATTGTACTCGCCACTTTCGCCACAATTATTGCCAGCCAGGGATTGATTTCAGGAACCTTTACCATGGTAAATGAAGCTATGAAGCTCAAACTTTGGCCTGCAACCCGCGTGCGATATCCAAATCAACTTAAGGGTCAGATTTATGTGCCGGCGATCAACTGGATCCTGATGGTGGGATGCATTCTGGTGGTCTTCATTTTCAAGGAGTCTAGCCGGATGGTTGGTGCGTATGGTTTTGCCATTACCTTCGACATGCTGATGACCTCTTCCTTATTGGTATTCTATTTTGGGGTCTCGCGAAAGTCGACTCTTGGGGCAATTGGGCTGGGACTTTTATTTTTCTCGATTGAAGGAGCCTTTCTGGTTTCGAATCTGAGCAAGTTTAGTCACGGAGGTTGGTTCACATTTATCATCGCATCATTGTTTTTTTTGATGATGTTCATTCTGTTGCGGGCGCGAAGGCTGCGCGAGTTACACACCGAATTTGTCGATTTGAAGCATTACGTGGGAATGATCCAGGATCTGCAGGCCGATACGACCATCCCTAAGGAGGCAACTAACCTGGTTTACCTTGCCGTCGCTGATAGTAAAAGATACATAGACTCGAATATCATTTATTCAATCTTTAAGAAGCGTCCAAAGCGCGCCGATATTTATTGGTTCCTTCACGTTGACACAGTTGACAGCCCATTCACAAGTAAATATTCCGTAGACACGATCATACCAAAAAAGTGTTTTTTCATTCGTCTCAGGCTTGGATTTAAGACCGATCATCGGGTCAATCTGATATTTAATAAAATAATCCACGAGATGGCAGATTCGGGAGAGATCGATCTTGTTAGCCCCTATCCATCACTTCATAAGTATAGTATGATGGGCGATTTTAAATTTGTGATCATCCATTCCTGGGCGTCGTCGGATAGTGAAATATCTAGTTTCGACCGTGTGATAATTCAAGGTTACCGTTTATTGAAGGAACACAGCCTGTCAACCGAAGAGCTTTACGGAATTGAGGCAGCAAACCTTGAAATTGAAAAAGTACCCATCCAGGTTGGCCCCGTCGCAAAAATAAAGATCAAGCGGGAGCGCGAATGAGTTAAAATTATCAAACAAGTAAAACACAGCAGATTGCTGCAACTACGATTGTTATAATATTGCACGTTCCCTACTTCCTTATACCTTATTCCTTATTCCTCGTTTCCGACTATACCATAATCCATTCCTAAACATCATAAAGTCCATTCCAATAGTTTGTGTGCCTAACCATCCGTGTAACGTTTTTAACAAAATATTAATTTTCCAGAAATTTTTTTCTACATTCGATTGCACATTCCCTTGAAATCCCAAAACCCCAAAACTCTATGAAGATATAGACTACTAAACAATCCCTGTCTCTGTGGGGTCAAGGCTGCCTCGCGAGATCACACTATCTAAAATTTTTAATAAACCCTAACCATAATATGAAACAACAATACCAAATTTTGAGCTTGATGTTGTTTTTTGTTCTTAGCTGCACAATGGCTTATGCACAGAGAACGATATCAGGAACTGTTTCAGACTCCAATGGGCAAGGAATGCCAGGAGTAAACGTAATCGTAAAGGGCACATCAGCAGGTACAACTTCCGATGCTAATGGCCGCTACAATATCTCCGTAAATGATGGATCAACCATACTGGTTTTCTCATTTATTGGATATGCAACACAGGAAGTAGATGCTGGAACCCGTACAACCGTAGATGTTACCATGGCGGAAGACATCCGGGAACTGAGTGAAGTAGTGGTGACTGCACTTGGTGTGGAACGCAGCACGAAAGCACTCCAATATTCTGTTACAGAAGTTGGCGGCGAGAATTTCGTAAAAGCCCGCGAAAACAACCTTTCTAATGCACTTGTCGGTAGAATTGCCGGTGTGAACGTAAGCAAAACTGCCTCTGGTCCAGCCGGGTCATCCCGTGTGGTTATCCGCGGTAACAAATCACTCGGCGGACAAGGCCAACCTTTGTATGTGGTCGATGGTATCCCGATGGACAATACACAGCCTGGACAAGCTGGTTTGTGGGGTGGACAAGATCAGGGTGATGGTATGTCGAGTATCAATCCTGATGACATCGAATCTATCACAGTTCTTAAAGGCGCAAATGCTGCAGCTCTTTATGGTTCACGCGGTGGAAATGGTGTTATCAACATCGTTACAAAAAGAGGTACTTCCAGAAAAGGTATTGGTGTAGAATTCAATAGCAACCTTGTTTTTGAAACCGTAAATAATCTCAGCGAATTACAAAAGTCTTTTGGTGCAGGTACCCACCAAGGGGGAGTACCCACAAAACCTGCCAGTGCGCAAGATGCGTTCAACTGGGGTGGACAGTCATGGGGTCCTCGTCTTGATGGCAGCCCTACAGTCGGCATCGATGGCGTTACCCGCCCATACAGCTATGCTGGTGACAACTGGGATCGCTACTATGAAACTGGAAAATCATGGACTAACAGCATTGCCATCACCGGCGGTGGTGACAAGCAGAATTTCCGTTTCGGTGTTTCTGATTTAAGAAGTACAGGTGTTATTCCGAATTCTGGGTATGATAGATTGAACCTCAGCTTTGCAACAGATGCCAAGTTGGGCGAAAAACTTTCCTTCAATGCGAAGATCTTATACTCTAACGAATACGCTAAAAATCGTCCTACAATTTCTGACTCCCCGGGTAATGCTGTTCAGGCTATCTGGGTAAGACCACCTAACATCAATATCGATGACCTGAAAGGTGACCCGAATAAGCTGGGTGCGATCCCTGCAGGTGTTGATCCTGATCTGTTGCTGATCTATGGACAAGGTGGAGCCGCTAAGTTTGCTGGACAGGAATTATTACCTGCAGCTAACAATTGGGGTCAGAACCCATGGTGGGCAGCATGGCAACATGTTAACAGCGACAAGAGAGATCGTATTATCACTTCCAGCCAACTTCGTTATGATATCACCGACTGGTTATACGCATCAGGTCGTGTAGGTATGGACTGGTACACCAGGAGAACTCAACAGTTAACTCCAGAAGGTGTAGGTTACCAACTCGGTGGTGCAATGAGCGAAGGTGAAGACCGCGTTCGCGAAGTGAACATGGAGTGGATGGCCGGAGTTGATAAAGCTTTCAACAAATTCAACTTCAACGCATTTGTCGGGGGTAATAAGATGATCAGAAGCTGGGAACGCATCCGCGCAAACGGAAATGGATTTACTGTTCCTTTCCAGCCGTTCATTAATAATGCTGCACAACGGAACTACGAGTACGGTTACAATAGCAGCCAGATCAACTCTCTGTTCTATTCAGCGGAACTTAGCTTCAACGGATATCTATTCGTAACTACGACTGGTAGACAAGACTGGTTCTCGGTTCTAAATCCTGAGGCAAAGAATTATATCTTCTATCCGTCAGTGGGTGCAAGCTTTGTATTTACTGATGCAATGAGTTCATTGCCTTCATGGCTTAGTTTCGGTAAAGTGAGAGCTTCCTGGGCTCAAGTAGGTATCGCGAACATCGGTGCTTATGACGCGAATCTAACCTATTCACTCAACGGCAATCGTCACCTCGACCGGAGTATGGCAACATTCTCTTCTGCGGGTGGCAACAATGGTAACATTCCAAACCCTGACTTGATTCCAACACTTTCAACTGAAATTGAATTTGGTATCGATGCACGTTTCTTCAACAACCGCTTAGGAGTGGATCTGACTTACTACAGCCAGAAAACAACTGAAGATATCCTGCGCACTACTATCTCAAGGGCATCAGGTTTCGGTACAACGGATGTAAACGTGGGAGAACTGGAAAATAAGGGTGTTGAAATTCTCCTTACAGGTACTCCAATTCAAGGTGCTATTACATGGGATGTTTCTTTGAACCTGGCACGCAACAAGAACAAAGTGCTCAAACTGATTGATGGATTGACCGAGCTTACGCTTGAAGAACCAAGAACCAGAAACGTATTCATTAAGCACATTGTTGGTCAACCCTTCGGAACGATTACTGGTCGCATACAACAGAGAGATGCAAATGGCAATCTTATATTTGAATCAGATGGAAGAGCCGTCGCATCTGGTAACTACGTACCCATCGGAAATGGTCTTCCTGATTGGACCGGTGGTTTAAACAACTCCTTCACATGGAAGGGTATTAACCTGAGCGCGCTGATCGACTTCAAGTTTGGTGGAGACATTTTCTCCGGAACAAACAACCGCCTCACACAATGGGGACTTCACAAACAATCACTTATTGGTAGAGAAGGCGAAGCTCCTCTTCACGTTACAGGGGTAATTAGGAATTCTGAAACACCGATTGACAGAGACCTCACTCCAGACGAAGCAAGAACTTACTGGAACAATGTTGGTGGTGAGTCTACCGCTATTTCAGATATGTTCATCCGCGATGCATCGTTCATTAAGTTGAGACAACTTACGTTGGGCTATAGTCTGCCCCGCACAATGTTAAGCAAGACTCCGTTCCAGAATGTTACCATTTCGTTTGTTGGTAGAAATCTGGCCATCATCTATAAGGATATTGAAAATGTGGATCCTGAGTCTAACTATTCGTCCAACGCAGGTGCCCAAGGCCTCGAGTATTTTGGTTTCCCTTCTACTCGTTCCTATGGATTTAACTTGTCTGTCGGGTTTTAATAGTTCTAACTTAAAAGAGTATTAAACTATGAAATTCATAAATAAAATTTTTCTGTCAGCGCTGGCAATTGCGGTACCGATGGCAGGGTGTGATACAGATCAACTGCATGACCGAAATATCAACCCGCAGGCTCTGGGTACGGTTCCAATGGAATACTTATTTACTGCTGCTCAATTAGGCTCTGCAGCGGGTGGATCGGCCGGCGACAATCGTTATATTGACTGGCGTACAAACATAGGCCTATGCGCATATGCTATTCAACAGCTTTCAACAGCCAGTGGTGGTATTTCGCCAGGTGACAAGTACACTGACAATGTCGAATCCTACAACGCACCATGGGAATTCATCTACGGCGATCAGCTGAAGAACCTCGCTGAAGTTCTGAGGCAAACAGGGCCGGATGGCTTCGATCAGGGCAAGGACAATCTTAGAAACGCGGCTCGCATTCTGCGGGTATTCAATTTCCACAGATTGACCGACTATTATGGAAACGTTCCTTATTCAGATGCCCTGAAGGGTATCACGGATAAAAACTTCACACCTGCTTACGATCCACAGGAAGCTATCTACACAGATTTGCTAAAGGAACTTGAAGAAGCAAGTGCGGCGTTAACCCCGTTGGACCCAGTTAATAGGGCTGACCAAGCTTTCGCTGCCGCAGATCTTTTCTACGAAGGTGACATCGCCAAATGGAAGAAGTTTGGATATTCTTTGATGTTAAGATTGGCAATGAGGATTTCAAACGTCGACCTTGCAAAGGCCAATGACTACGTTGCCAAGGCTGTCGCAGGTGGCGTTTTTGAAAGCAACGATGACAATGCATGGGTTGGCATGGCTGTTGGACCAAGCGAATGGACCAATCAAAACGGTATTTCCAGAGCTTTTGCAACTGGAGATGGTGGTCAGCCAACTACGCTTAGCGCAAGGCTGATCGATGAATTGAAAGGACCAAACGCAGGATCAACTGCTGACGATGATCCGAGACTTCAGATCTTCTCACGCGGCATAAATGGAGATAACGATCCATTAATTCAACGCGGATTACCGAACGGTATGGATCAGGCTATGATCAATGAAATGGAAGGCGTTCCTGCAAATCCTGGTGTTAATGTAAGCCAGACGTTCTCCCAGATGAACCTTGAGCTTTTGGATGATGACGATCCATATTTATTGATGCATTATGCGGAATCTCAATTTTTGTTAGCTGAAGCCGCCGTTAGAGGCATTGGTGGTGTTAGTGCTGGCGATGCTGAAACGTATTATGAGAATGGAGTTAGAGCTGCGATGCAAATGTATACTCCATTCGACCAGATCGATAACACTCTGGAGGTCGACGATGCTGATGTCGATGCTTACCTTGCCGCAAGGCCTTACTTAGCCGGAGGTACGGAAGCTGAAAGGCTGGAACAAATCGGAACTCAGATGTGGTTAAGCAAGTTCATGAGCTGGTGGGAAGCTTGGGCAGATTGGAGAAGAACCCAGTACCCTACCCTCGTACCGGTTAACTATCCTGGAAATGTCACTAATGGACAGATTCCTCGGAAGTTAAGGTATCCTAACCAGGAACCTGCAGTGAACACGGCTAACTATGAGGCTGGTGCTACGCTACCTGATGAACCAACAACCAAGGTATGGTGGGATGTGAAATAATAACATCCAATAATAAAATTAAAAGGCTCCTGATTTTCAGGAGCCTTTTTTATTGGTTCACGTCAAAAAAAATGGTGACAATGGTATGATTTCTTTATCAGTCAAACGTTCCAGTACAAATCTATTTTTGGGCAAACACTGTGTACCTGACAAAAAAGTTACCCCGCATTAAAGTTGATCCTTCATTCAGGTAATTGGATATCCCTGTTGTTTGTTCAAACCGAAGCTCTGCGTTCCAACGTCCGGCGCGTAATCCCAGTCCTCCTATATATCCAAATTCATAATTCCTCGACTTGAATTCTGGAGAAGTCTTAGTACCTGTGGAGAATACAATTAAAACATCAGAATCCTTTTGCAGAGCCACTCCCGCAGAGAACCCTGCAGCAACATAGAGCTTTCCCTGATTCAGCAGGCTGATCTGAAGAGTATGATGAGTTTTCAAATATGCATACCTGAACGATGAATAGGCTGTATAATCTGGAAAATCTTCGAAGTCGCCTTGGGCTTTCGTTTCAAAAGAAGTAAAAAGTAAATCATTGCTAACCCTCCATCCCTTCGTTCGAAGAAGTTTTATATCGAAGAAAATACCGAAGGTCGGCTTTGTTGAAGCATCGTAATTAATATCGGAAAGGTATTTGACAGGTCCCTGAAAGTCAAGTTTAGTCATTGCTATGCCTGCGACTACACCAACCTCAAACGCACCTTCATTTCGTTGCTTTGTATATCTAACGTTGCTATTAGTACATTCATAATAGTATTTAAACAATTTGGTAAGGGCGCCTAGTTCGTATGTTATGTTTTTTAACTTTTGTTGAATGTCGGAACAATCCTTAAGATACAGCGCCAACATTCCTTTGTAGCCGGTATTTTCTACGATCACCTTTGATGATGTTTCGGTCCGCCCGGCATACACTTTATAAATCAAGGGAACATATTGTCCGTTGTCTTTTATATAAAAGTGGACTTTGAAGGTTTGATCCTTTAAGAACAACAGATTTTTATCGCCCCCTATCATCGACTGTAGGAAGACGGAATCCTTAACGTAGGAAGGGAACGGAGATTCATCAAGGTCGCGAAGCTTAACGGGTGAGGTATCAACATCTACAATGGCACCTTCATAAATTTCACCATTAACGGAGAAGGCTATAATCTGTGTTGGATGATAAATCACACTGCTTGATCCAGATCTGGATCTGAATGAAATTTTCCGTGGGTTTCTATCCCAACGGTCGTACTCTATCAACCCTCGAATGGTGTCGCCGGCTAAATCTACAACATAACCTTGCTGATAGTTGGATTGCGCAAAACTTTGATCGATCAACGCGATCGTGCACAACAGGAATAATATAATCTTTTGCATTGGTCTGGTTTGGTTTTATAATGAGACATATCGATAATACCTGCTAACATTAACGGCCAACGAATAAACCTTCACCCTTGGAACCCATATACGCTCCCCATGTTACATCCCGCTTGATCTCCACTCCTATATCAATTCTCTTAACGCGCATACCCAAAAATGATAGCAGGTCTCCGCGGTGATAATACTGACAATGGATAAGATCCAGGTAGCCATCATTATTAAGGTCGCCTAGCCACGGCGTGGAAAATACGTTCTTGAACCCGGTAGTTTGATCGATCACCTGGAAGGAATGGTTACTGAAGTCAATACTGATAAGTTTATTTTCCATTTCAACGGGCGACTTGCCTGCAAAACCCAGGGCACAATCAAATTCATTTATACTGATGATTGCTTCGTCGAAACCATCGTCGTTCAGATCATACACAACGGGTGATGAAAAGCCTGTGCATCCCATCGAATCAAGGTAAGCGATGTCGCCATTCCTGCCATCGAGCATTATTTGTAGTGTCCCAGTACTGTTCGGCCATTGTCCCTTGCTGACAAAGGTGAAAAAATCTGGAACATCGTCACCAGTGAAATAGCCAACGGCAAAGCTATTGCTCGATTCGGTATTAGCGATGGTTTGCTTCCAAACCAATTTCTGACTGTGTCCATCAATGGCGAAGGCGGTGCTTCCATGTGAGATTGCAACTACATCGTAATATTTATCACCGTTAATATCGGCTAATACTGGGGGCGCAATAAAACCATGTTCATTTTCAGATGCGATTATCTTAGCATTGCTGAGATTTTTATTCATAAGATCCGAAAGCGTCGCCTGGTATAAATTACCTGAAATGGTCTCGCCGCCCGTCCCGAAAATGATCAAATGTTCCTTTTGGTCAGGTTGTACAAAGCACAAGGGCGACATATATGATTCTTTTCCATCCGGCATCGTGTCAGCGGCAAGGATAACACCCGTCTTGCTGTCAAACACCATCAGCACAGCCGGAAACCTGTTCACTTCTGAGTATGGATCTGCCTTCGAATTCCCACCATTAACTGTCAACAGATCTGGAATGCCATCGTCGTTCTGATCAGGCACAAGTACACTATTGTTAAAATTGAAGCGTGCATTTTTAAGGATTGAATCGTTCTTATGATCATCGTACCGGTATTCCCAAATGATCTTACCTGATTTTCCATCCAACGCTTTGAAATGAGGAGAACGTCCTCCAATAAAAACATCTTTAACTCCATCGCCATTTACATCGTAAAAGGTTGCAGCGCCATAAACCTGATCCGGCGCCTCCTGTTCCCACAGAGTCTCACCCGTCTTTCCATCAAGTGCCAAAATTCCTTGCTTACTTTTTTGGTATTCATTTAAACCGGCACCCATAACAATATCCAGAACTCCATCACCATTTAGATCTACCGAGCGGGGTGATGACTGCGAACCGATTTTAAAAAGGTTTGTATCCCAAATAAGCTCGGGTTTCTTTTTTTGTGCACAGCCGCCGAAAAACAAGAATAATGTTAAAGGAAAAAAGTATAACCTCAGAAGCTTGTCTACCATCAACCAATTGGCCTTGAAATACCCTAAGGTATTATAAAGATTGGAACTTTGAATTAATGGATCTCGAATTCTTTTGTACGGAATTCCTGATCGCTCTGCTCGCGAACACTTTCGGCATCCCTATCTAGGGTCTGTTGAGACGTAAAAGATTGTAGTCGTTCCGCTCTGAAGTTCTAAACCTCCAGCGGTCACGCTGCCCGAGCGCATGGGTTGGCTATAGGCCTTGCTTGTCGGCAAGCGGCGTGTGCCGTAGTATTTGCTGTGCGTCAAATAATATT
This sequence comes from Bacteroidota bacterium, assembly GCA_023412765.1. Lineage (GTDB taxonomy): Bacteria > Bacteroidota > Bacteroidia > Cytophagales > Cyclobacteriaceae > Chryseolinea. Next base: position 48,958 of record JAEZBX010000064.1, on the reverse strand, counting down.
AGGAAGAATGTTTTCCAGAAGTATTTAAATTACTGCTACACTCTTACCTCGACCCAAATGAAAAAATATTACTTGTTAATACTTTTCTTAACAGGGTATACCACGCTTTCCGCACAGGTTACCATCAATTATCCGGCAAGTGTCCGCGGGATTGAATTATGCGTATCGAAAATAAGAGAACGGCTTATCGACAACAATTATCAAATCGCAGCCATCAACAAGAATAGTTTTGATTATTCGATAAACATCGTACTCGATAAAGACACAAACATACAACCTGAGGGCTACTCGCTGAAAAAAAACAACAAGACAATTATCATTCGCGCGAGCGATGAATCAGGTGTTCGATATGGAGCGATTGCACTAGCAGAACAGATCAGCATTAAAAAAGATCTTAAGCTGATTACACCTGAAAGAGTAAATCCAATCTTTGCCGTGAGAACTATTAAGTTTAATCTGCCATGGGAACCTTATCGCGAAAGCAAAAGCATGAACTACCACCTGAGCACCTGCCGTGATCTCAACTTTTGGAAATCATTCCTCGACATGATGCTTGAAAACCGATTCAATGTACTTGCATTGTATAACATGCATCCTTTTCCCTACCTGGTTAACATGGATAAATACCCGGAGGCATCATTATTCACATCCAGTGAAATGAACGATTGGAAATCTTTCTGGAGATCCTTATTCCGGATGGCAAAAGATCGCGGCATTGATGTATTCATCGTCAACTGGAATATTGTTGTTCCGAAAAATTTCGCTGAAAAGCATAATGTCCCTGAACTAAATGATACCTCCGAAATTACGCGTCAATATACGCACGACGCTGTGCTAGCGGTGATCAATGAGTACGAAGACCTTGGCGGGATCGGAGTAACACTAGCTGATTGGATGAACAACATGTCGGCAGCCGAACGTGAAGACTGGATTGCTTCAACCTTTGTGAGCGCCATCAATGAGGCAAAAAGAAAAACGAGATTTATGCACAGGGCGGTATTGTCCGGATCACCAATAGAGATGAGGAGAATCATCGATCAAGCCAAGCTGCCCGATCCGGTGCTGGTAGAAATAAAATTTAATTGGTCGCACGGACATTCGACTCCACATCTTGCATTAACGCACGACAACACAACGGGAAGCATAGACAAAGGATTTTGGTCTCCAGAGCCCAAAAATTACAAGATCCAGTGGATGGTTCGCAATGAAGACTTCTGGATATTGCGATGGGGAGAACCCAATTTCATTCGACAACACATAGACCTGAATTCCAAGAGCTATGTTGACGGGTATCACATCGGGTCAGAAGGGTACATTCCGGCATTTGACTACTTTTCAAAAGTAGAAAGGGGAAAGACCTGGCAGTATGCCTTTCAAAGACAATGGTTGTTCTATATGCTATGGGGCCGATTGCTTTACGACCGAACGACATCAAACAAGATTTTTGAAGCGGAATTTGAAAGACGATATCCTTACACCGATGGTAAAAAAATGTTGGATGCATTCCAGCTTGCAAGCAGAATGCCATTAAGACTCGCCTCTTATTTTGCATCAACGTGGGACTACACACTTTATTCTGAAGGGTTTATGGCCCCGAGACTTCCTGCTGGAGATTATGGCTTGGATGATGGTCAATCATGGTTCATTTCGATTGATGAACTTGTCGATAGAAAAGTCCTCGACCCAACTTACCTTTCCATCAAAGATTATGTCCAATATATTTCTTCCGTGAAAAAAATACCTGCCGATAAGACTGATCCAATCAGTCTGGCTCAGGAGTTAACGCACAATGCAGACAGTGCACTCGCATTACTTCAATCTTTAAGAAAGTTCGAGACAAAATTCAATATTGAATATAACCAGGAGCTCGACGATATTGAAACCTGGGCATTGCTTAGCCGGTATTTCGCAGACAAGTTGCGCGCCGGGGTCGCGTTACAATTCTTCAGGACGCACGGAAAAGTAAAGGACAAAGAGAACGCCATCCACTATTTGAAAAACTGTCTTACAATTTGGAAAAAGATTTCTGAGGTCACAGACAAGAATTATTATGAAGTGCCCTACTTTATGTCAAACGTAAAAGAGGATAATCCCCAATTAGATAACTTCTCATGGAAAAAATTTTTACCTGAAGTTGAGCGGGATATTGAAGCCGCAGGGAATTAGTAAAAAAGTAAGTGGTAAGTAGTAAGTGGTACGAACTTACTACTTACTACTTACTACTTACTACTTACTACTTACTACTTACTTCTTACTACTTACTTCTTACTACTTACTATTTACCAGTCGCCTCCGAAAGCTTCAATAAGTATTAACTGCGTCCTCCTCGCCCATTGTAGTCACTATCGATTTTAATCCATCGAGATTTCGCTGCAATACTACTTTGGCATCTTCGGTTTCGATATGACAAATAATACCTAACGAACCGCCATAACCAGATTGTTGCAGTGTTTTTAACATCTCCCTCTCTTCGTCGCCTTGCCCTATGGTTAGAATTTTTGGACCATCTACTTTCATCCCATTCAGATTTACAGTCCTCAAGTAGGGCAACATTTTTTCCAGTAGTTGAGGAAACTCCCGCACCTGCAAATGCGCATGATGAAAGTTGTAGACAATCCCCACATCATTTGCGCCCATCTTTTCAATAATATGGACTTGGTTTAATGGCTCCCCAAACCAATCGCCATGGTTGTACAGGCTAATCGTGCAACCTAATTGCTTCGCTCTATCCTGGATGTATGAAACTGATGCGACAGCTTTTTCCAGCTTAGCATCGTCGGTTAATCCTTCAAAATGTTTGTTGCTAAAACCGACCCAAAAATCCGTCTTGATATTATTTTGTTCAATGATACTCAACAATTGCTCGGTGGCGTCATCAAATATTTTACCCGTATCGGTATCGATCCATATCCATAACGCCGAAAGCTTGATCCCTCGTTCTTTCAATGCTTTGATCTCATCGGGAAACGTGGGAACATGTTTCAGCCGCCAGTCGTACGCAAACTGAGTAAAACCAAGCTCTTTCAACATATCAGCTCGCTCCTCCGGTGTCCTTTCAACACTGTCAAAAGGAACCACGCACCACGCGACAAGGTTCTCTCGATTAAATATGTTTTTAATAACAGCAGTTGATTTCTTTGATCCACATGAAAAAAGTAACAACACACAAAGCATTACCGCGTAGAATCCAGTGAGTTTCTTCATATGATTAATTTGGTTTGTCATTGTTCTTGTGAAAGATACCATCATAATAACTGCCCATATAGGATCCCCAGTTTATTTTTTTATTAATGGGGATCGCGGTTGCTATTCTGTTCACCTGCATGCCATCAAATGAATATGATTTTTTTAGGTTAGTACCGTGACAATATACAATATCAAGCAGCCCATCGCCATCAAGATCTCCGATCCATGGAGTAGTTGAAATATTACCTCCGATCCTGGCTTCTGCAATTTGATTTACCTGCTTCGTTTTAAAATCGACCGAGACCAATATGTTAGCCAATGATTGCCGATTCATTTTATCGTACGAATGAATATTGACGCTCAATATCGCTTCATCACGTCCGTCGCCATCCAGGTCGACAACGACTGGGGTACTTGTCTGATAAAATCCGAGAGAATCCACAAATTCAACCTGGCCAGTGGAACCATTCACCATAGCCTGGCGACTCCACTCCAGATTGGGCCAAACACCGACAGCGTATGATACAAAAAAATCAGGGATATCATCATCCGTAAAGTATCCCGGTGCGATAGAACTATATGCTTCGGTATTGGGGACTTTGACAGACCATATTTGTTCATACGTTTTCCCATCGAAAGCTATTAACTTGCCTTCGACGGCATTGGCCACAATGTCCTCGATACCGTCACCATTTATATCGACCCATACAGCCGGCGCAATGTATCCATTCTTCGGACTGCTATCCAGCAAAACTGCATTCGAGATATCTCCGCGCAAAACCGCAGACAATGTCGTTACATACAAATGACCGCCAACGGTTTCGCCCCCTGTACCAAATACAATTTTGTAATCATCAGTTGCTGGGATCGGGATTGCGGATACAGACATGTAAATTTCGCACTTATCGGGAGCGCTCGCTTGCGCTATTAGTGATCCATCCTTTGCGCTCACAACAAGCAATGTTCCGGCAGGTCTGTCCTTTGTCTCATGTGGCTTAGCCCACACATTTCCACCATTCGAAATGAGAATGTCTTCCATCCCATCATTATTCTGGTCTTTAATGAACTGCGCGTTATAAAACGCATACCATTTCTTCTTTCCGGTCTTTTTATTAAAGCGCCAAATTATTTTGCCGCTTCTCCCATCGATGGCCATGAATTCTGCAGATCGACCATTGATAATTACATCATCGACGCCATCACTGTTTAAATCTTTGAGGGCTGCTGATCCGAAAATTTGATCCTTTGCTGCAACATGCCAAAGCATCGTTCCATCGCTGCCATCGACAGCGATAACTGCGGAATCGCACGCCTGAAATTCTTCACGGCCCGCTCCAAATATCGCGTCGAGGATTCCATCTCCATTAAGATCAGACACACGGGGTGACGAGAATGTTCCCATTCCTTTATACTTCACAGACCATGAATTTTGCGCGAATGATCCTGAAGAGTTGAGGGCTACACACAAAAATAAAAAGACAACGGGGCATAACGCCTTAATGCTTCGACAGAATATTTCCTTCAGGAACACTTTCATAGAAAGTTTTGGCACCTGGGATCCGTTGTAATCTCCTTTTGAGAACGGGTGTAGTCAGAAGTTTAGGATAACATAGAATTGTCCGACTACATTCTTACTCGTACTTGAATTTAACTTTTTTCCGAGGCTGAGGCAAGCGCACAAAATGTCAATTATATGATTACAAACTGCGTTTTTCCTTGGGCCTGCTTCCATTCCGCACCATCGCAAATCCTTCTCAATCGACTAATTTCCAAGTATACTGACATAGTCAACCGCACCGATTCCGCATCGGTACTTTTTATAGGTGATTTAAATAAAACTTTGCAAATTAGAAGTTCAGGACTACTATCCCGCCTTGAAATATCAGGGCACTTTTTCTTATGTTGAGGAGCACCGCCAAACTGAATGATAAGCCCAATTGGCCACGGATTACTGCGCCGCGGAATATAGATTTCTTCTTTATTATGAAAAGTAAAAGCTTAATCCTTTGCCTCCCAGCATTTCTATTCTTTGCCAATGCCTACGCGCAAAAGAAAGCTCTATTCGAATCTCTGCCTTCTTCCAAAACCGGCGTGACCTTCAAGAACGCCTTGAAAGAGACACCGAAATCCAATGTACTTACTTACGAATATTTTTTTAATGGCGGCGGCACCGCTGTTGGCGATATAAATAACGATGGCCTGGATGATATTTATTTCACCGCTAACATGGCTTCTAACAAGCTCTATCTCAACAAGGGTGATTTTAAGTTCGATGACATTACAAAGAGTGCAGGGGTGAGCAGCAACGACGGATGGAAAACGGGTGTCACCATGGCGGATGTTAATGGTGACGGCTTCCTGGATATTTATGTTTGTTATTCAGGAAAAGGCGACCCCAACAAGCGCCGGAATAAGCTTTTCATTAACAATGGAAATCTAACCTTTACCGACAAGGCCCGTGAATTTGGGTTGGACGACCCAGGTTATACTACCCATGCATCATTTTTCGATTTCGACAGAGACGGCGACCTCGACATGTACCTTCTCAATCACAACGTAGTGGTTATACGCGGATTTCAATTTGCCAAAGCGAAGGAACAACGCGATCCCTACGCCGGCGACAAATTATTCCGAAACGATAATGGCAAATTTGTTGACATAAGTGAAGAGGCTGGGATTAAGGGAAATCCGTTGGGTTTTGGTCTGGGTATAACTGTCGCCGATATCAATAAAGACGGATGGCTCGATATGTATGTATCCAACGACTATGTTGAACCAGATTACCTGTACATCAACAATAAGGATGGAACTTTTACCGATCGAATGACGGACTACATGCAGCATATTTCTTATTTCTCGATGGGATGCGATGTAAGCGACATCAACAATGACGAATGGCCCGACATATTTACGGTCGACATGTTACCGGAGGATAATGAACGTCAAAAGTTGTTGTATGGACCTGAAAACTACGAACACTACTCGCTTATGGTATTGAACGGGTTCTACTTTCAGAACATGCGCAATATGCTACACGTCAACAATGGCAACGGCACATATAGCGAGGTCGGACAATTTGCCGGCATTTCGAAAAGTGACTGGAGTTGGGCACCGTTGTTTGCCGATTACGATAACGACGGCCTCAAGGATCTTTTTATCAGCAATGGATATTATCGCGACTACACCAACCGTGATTTTCTGAAGTACAAGGGTGACTATTATTTCGAGAAGGCCAAGGCAAAGGAAAAAGCTGATACCTTCCAATTGGTAAGTTCGATGACGTCAACGCCACTTCATAATTATATTTTCAAGAATAACGGAGATCTTACTTTTAGTGACAAAAGTTCTGAGTGGGGATTTACAGCAGCTAACTTCTCAAATGGTGCTGCATATGCGGATCTTGATAATGACGGCGATCTTGACCTCATTGTTAACAATCAAAATGCAACAGCTTCCATTCATCGAAATTTCTCGCGTGAGCTTTACCCCGAAATGAACTATCTCCAACTAGTTTTCGCAGGAGCGCATAAGAACTCAAAGGGCAACGGAGCAAAAGTTGTTGTTTACACCAGTAAAGGGACGCAATACCTTGAAAAAATTCCGTCGCGCGGATTTCAGTCTTCAGTGAGCGACCGCATTCATATTGGGCTGGGAAACGTGAACGTAGTGGATTCAATTAAAATAACGTGGTTATCGGGTGCTACAACAATACTGCGAGATGTGAAGGCAAATCAGGTTGTGAAGGTTGAAGAAGAAACTAACAGTGCGAAATCTGGTGAATCTCAGCCTTACGTCAAGCCGGCGTTTGTTCGCGTAGACCCACCGTTAATATACACACATGCCGAGGAAGGGTACAACGACTTCAAACGACAGCCATTACTCATGACTATGTTGACAACCTGTGGCCCTGTGATGGCTCAGGCTGATATTAATAATGACGGACTTGCCGATGTTTTTGTCGGGGGTGCACAGGGAAATCCCGGAAAAGTTTTTATCCAGAACAAACAGGGATCATTCGACGAAAAGGCCAACACTATGTTCGACAAAATGCATACGGATGCCGACGCGCTTTTTTTTGATGTTGATGGCGACAAAGACATGGATTTGTATGTCGTGAGCGGGGGCTACAACGACTATGAACCCGGATCCAAGGCACTAAAGGATCGGATTTACATAAATGATGGCAATGGCGACTTTACACTTTTAACGGGTATCCTACCTGACATGCAATCCAGCAAATCGTGCGTAGCTGCCGCGGACTTTGACCATGATGGAGACCTCGACCTCTTTGTGGGCGGAAGAGTGATTCCAGGACAGTATCCCGTAACACCGGAAAGCTATTTGTTGGTAAACAACAACGGCAAGTTTGAAAACATTGTATCAACTGTGGCCAGTGATCTTGCTTCTATTGGGATGGTATCTGACGCAAAATGGGTTGATGTCAATTCAGATGGTTGGAAAGATCTTGTCGTAATTGGCGAATTCATGGCTATCGAGGTTTTCGTTAATAAAGAGGGAAAATCACTTGAACGCTCGACAAAAACTTATTTTGATAAGGAACTTACTGGCTTGTGGAATAAGATGATTGTTTATGATTTCGACAAAGATGGTGATGAAGATATCGTGCTTGGTAACCTGGGTTTGAATTCCCAATTGAGGGCTTCAGAAAAGGAACCCTTGAACCTTGTTTATAAGGACTTCGACAACAATGGCTCAATTGATCCCCTTCTAAATTATTATGTCCAGGGTAAAGAATATCCTTTTCCTTCGCGGGATGAATTGCTGGATCAAATGTACAGTATGCGGGGCAAGTTCACTGACTATGCATCCTACTCCAATGCAACGATGACCGACATTTTTGCAGAGAAAGATTTAAGGGATGCGAAAAGGTTGCGCGCAACAACACTTGAAAGCATTTACCTCGAAAATAAAAATAACAGGTTCGAGGTACATGTTCTTCCACACGAGGCACAGTTCTCACCTATTCATGCAATGTCGCTGGTAGATTATAACCACGATGGTAATATGGACCTGATAGTAAGCGGCAACCAGTCGGCTATCCGCATAAGGATGGGGGTGATCGATGCCAATTTCGGCCAACTGTTCGAAGGAGATGGGAAGGGAAATTTCAAATATGTTCCGCAATCCCGGTCAGGATTTACGCTAACCGGTGATTCCAAATCTCTGCAAGTAATAGAAATCAAAGGTGAGACGTATGTGCTGATCGGAATAAACAATGAAGGGATCAAGGCTTATAAATTAGCAGGACAATGAGTTTAACAAAATCGGGTTTCATCTTCGCCTATCTATTTGCCGCACTAACAGTGATGGCGCAAAAACAGTCGCGCAACCAGCAAGAAATTCAATTGCTTTCTGAAAATGTATTCCATTTGTCTGAGGTAATGTTGCACGACGTCGCAGCGCCCGTTGCTGCCAGCCGCTTTTATGCTTATTCAGTTCTGGCAGCCTATGAAGCTGCCCACTTCGCCGGCCTACTTCCGGCAATAGACGACAAACTAAAGATTCATCCACAAAAGATATCTCCGGTTGTACCAAAAAATTTTAATCTGCCGCTCGCTTCAAACTATGCAATGCTTCAGGTGGGCAGGGGTATAATGCCTTCCGGACCGATGCTAGAGGAGAAGCAGAAAGAGCTGCTCGCTTATTTCAAGAAGAAGAAGAAGCTCGCTGATTCAGATATCAAGGACAACGTTCGATATGCAGAAGCTATCGCGGAAAATGTTCTCGCTTATGCTAGAACTGACGGATACAATAGGCTGAGTACCTATACGAGATATACCCCCAGCAAAAACGAAGGACGCTGGTATCCCACGCCTCCGGAATATATGGGAGCAGTCGAGCCGCAATGGGCCACCGTCCGCTCGTTTTTCCTTGACTCAGCCAATCAGTTTGTGCCTGCACCGCCTATAGCATTTAGCAAAGACCCTGCAAGCGACTTTTACAAGCTGATGAAAGAAGTGTATGACGTAACCCAAACCTTAACAAAGGAGCAAATGGATATTGCAAACTTCTGGGATTGCAATCCGTTTGCCGTAACATATTCTGGTCACATGGCCATTGGTCTAAAGAAAATATCGCCAGCAGGGCACTGGATGGGAATTACAGGTATCGCGTGCAGGAAGGCGAATATTTCCCTTGACTCCGCCATCCTAATAAATACGGTTGTCGCCCTCACATTACACGATGCTTTCATTAGCTGCTGGGAGGAGAAATATCGCAGTGACCGGATCCGACCCGAATCCGCCATCAATACATATCTTGATCCAACATGGCGGCCACAACTCCAAACACCACCGTTTCCGGAATATACGAGTGGCCATAGCGTTGCGTCATCGTCTGTCGCTGTTGTACTGACTTATCTGCTAGGAGAAGATTTCAGTTTCGTTGACACATCTGAAATCTATTTTGGCTTGCCAGCGCGTGAATTCAAATCTTTTAACCAGGCTGCTTCAGAAGCTGCCATATCCAGACTTTACGGCGGTATACATTTCCGGGATGCTTGTGATAATGGAGTGGTCCAGGGCACTCAAGTTGGACAACATGTTCTCAGCAAATTGTTCAATGCTCAGGCCAAAAACTGATATCAATGCGATTGAAATGTTGATGATTCCGATGGGTTACTCCGACTGAATATATTTTACAAGGTGACATAACTAATATGAAAAAGACCGTGCTCATTACAGGAGCTTCAGGAAACCTGGGAAAGGCAACCGTACATAAGTTCATTAATGATGGCTATAAAGTAATTGCAACAGTAACACCAGGGAAGTCGCTCGGATACTCGGTGGATGGTGAATGTTATGAGTACGAAGCTGATCTTTCCAATGAACAATCCGTTAATTCCGTTGTAAAAGAAATTCTATCGAAACATTCCACGATAAACGCTGCATTGCTTCTCGTCGGAGGATTCGCCCTTGGGAACATAAGTAAAACCGACGCGACCGCGTTGAAGAAAATGTTCGCTATAAACTTTGATACTGCCTACTTTGTAGCCAGGCCTATCTTCGATCATATGCTAACGCAACCCGAGGGGGGGAAACTGATATTTGTGGGCGCACGACCCGCCCTTCGACCGAAAGATGGAAAAGGTTCTCTAGCCTATTCGTTATCGAAGACTCTCATCTTCAAATTGGCAGAGATATTAAATGCAGAAGGTGCTGCCCGGAATGTAACGGCCTCGGTCATCGTCCCTAGCACAATAGATACTGAAGTCAACCGTAAGGCTATGCCCGACAAAGATTTTAGTACTTGGGTAAAACCGGAAGACATCGCAGATGCAATGGCGTTTCTATGCTCGAGTTCAGCGGCGCCGTTGAGGGAGACAGTCCTGAAGATTTATAATCGTTCTTGATCTGAACAATAGGAATAAGGAATAAGGAATAAGGTCGAGCTATGTAATGCGAATGTTCAAGCGGCACCCTCTAACTATTAACAATTAACTATTAACTATTAACGACACAAGATGCCATGCCATAACAAGGCACGCAACTAACTTCAAAAGTGTCCCAAACAAAAATCCGACAAACGATCCCCATGCAGCTTTCAAAGCGTTTTCAGAATTATTTCTAGCCAGTAGTTCTCCTATAAAAGCGCCGAGGAACGGTCCGATTATAATTCCCAAAGGACCCATCCAGATTCCCGCGATCAATCCAATTGTGCAGCCCCATATGCCATACTTTGAGCCGCCGTATTTTCGTGTGCCATATACCGGGATAATATAATCCAATGCGGTAACCACAACAGTAATGATTGCCCAGATCCAAAGAAACTTAGTTGTGAAGGGAGCATCAGTTCTCAGCTGTTGTATCAGCAATGCTACAAAGGCCAACGGTGGACCTGGCAACAGCGGCAACAGGCATCCCAGAATGCCGATTGCCATCAAAATGAAACCAAGAACGAGCCAGAAGGTATCCATCAGTCAAAGTGTTAGTGAAAATACATATTTTCGAAGATGATTAAGATAAATGGAATCCACCATATCGCGATTATTTGTTCAAACTATCAAGTATCGAAAAAGTTTTACACAGAGATATTGGGCTTCGCAGTTCATGCCGAATACTTTCGCGAAAAGAGAAACTCATATAAACTGGATTTAAAACTTGGCGATCGTTACTGGATCGAACTATTTTCGTTCCCGGATCCGCCGCCCAGAACGTCACGGCCCGAAGCTTGCGGCTTGAGACATCTCGCTTTTGAAGTATCAGATCTCGATGGTGCTGTAGCTTGGCTGAACAAGAACGAGGTTGCAACGGAACCGGTACGCGTCGATGAATACACAGGGAAACGCTTTACCTTCTTTGCCGACCCCGACGATCTTCCACTTGAGCTTTATGAAAAATGAACTAGTACAAATGATTGAATATTCAACCTTCGCTAAAAATTTTTTGATTCAATTTCCCAGTGAAGAAAAAATCCTGCCCTGGAATGTAGTAGCGAATATCCAGGAAGTTATTCACCAAAAAATTAAATCCTTATCGTCTGATTTCCGCGTTTCACAGGGTGTGGCGATTCACAAAAATGCGCGGATCGAGGAAAATGTAACTCTGAAAGGTCCCATTATAATTAGTGAAGGTTGTTTTGTCGGAGCGCATGCGTATATGCGTGGAGGAGTGTTTCTTGGAGAAAATTCAGTTGTCGGACCAGGTTGTGAGGTTAAGTCAAGTCTCATTATGACAGGAAGTTCTCTCGCGCATTTCAACTTTGTCGGCGACTCATTGATAGGCTCATATGTAAACATGGAAGCAGGCAGTATTATTGCCAATCACTTTAATGAGCGACTTGACAAAACCATTTTCATTGTTGTCAACAAAAAAAAGACGGCCATCAATATCACCAAGTTCGGAGCGCTGGTAGGTGATCATACAAAAATCGGTGCCAATGCGGTATTATCCCCCGGGACAATTCTGGCGCCTCAAAGTATAGTAAAGCGTCTGGAGCTAATAGATCAAGCTGGATGACTTAACGTAGGCCCTTGCCTGGAATGTCATTTTTAAACCGCTCCATGCCTTTACGATCCTGAAGCGTTACATAGACCGTGTTGCCGTTGGGTGGCCCAAAGACAAGGTTGCTGCATCTTTTTCCTTTTAACATAACTTCCCGAACCACTTTCCCATCCGGTGAAAGAACAGCGATAGCACCTTTTCCGTAGCGAGTCACATAGAGATTTCCTTTTGCATCACACTTCATCCCATCGAAACCAAAGTCCGGAAACTCAGCAAATAATCTTTTGTTCGAAATATTTCCATTTCGGTCGACATCAAACGCCCATATTTTTCGCTGCACACTTTCATTAACATATAATATTTTTTCATCGGGGCTAAGTGCAATGCCATTTGTAGTTCCCATCTGATCGTTGAGAAGAACTGCTTTTCCACCGACGTCGATTCGCCACAACTTCCCCGTGCTCTCCTTCCAATTAGGGTCGGATGCAAAAATCTGGTCCTTCTTATTTATGCAGATATCGTTAGGTTGATTGAAAGCATCATTGTGAACATAGACACTGATGTCCTTAGTTTTCATATCCACCTTCAGAATATTATGTCCACTGAAATCAGCGAGATACATGGCCCCCTTACTGTCAAACTGGATTGCGTTTGCCGTGCTCCCTTCAGGAAGAGTTACAAATAATTCCACCTCGCCATTTGGCCTTACCAGTCCAATGGTGCCATCTTTTTCAAAATTAACGACATATAAGTTTCCAGCTTTATCGAAAGCGGGCCCCTCAATATTGTTGGTAAAAAGATCTTCCTTAGTAAAATCTTCGGCGGTGAAAAGCGGTTTGTCCTGGCTGTAAGCAAAGGATGAAGCTATAAGTAAGAATGTAAGAGCGAGTCGCATATTTTTTGTTTTGGCTTGAAGATAGGCTAAGCACTAACAAAAAAAAAGCCACACTTACACACACAAAAAAACCTCCGGATAATGATATCCGGAGGCCTTCAGTTTATGGTTAATTGAGTTCTTAGAATTGTACTGACTTTACTAAGCCATTGTTATCAGATACTTCGAAAGTACATGTACCAGTAAGATTCTTCACTGTGTAAACCTGTGCAAACCCACCATTTACACTTTTTACTTCATTGTGAAGAAGGTTGTTGAAATTATCAAAAATACGAACCGTGATCTTTTCATTCTTTGGGCTCTCTACCGCTACGAGAAACTTACCTTCAGTAGCATCCAGCTTAGAGATACGAATGTTGTTAAGCGATTTTGCAGGTTCATATACAAGCTTCTCGATGCGCCTGCCTGAAGCATCAGATATTTCGAACGTATATTCGCCGTATCCAACTTTGCTCAAGTTCAATGGAAGTATGAACCCATCAGTATTGTTGAATCCTTCAGAATAAATTACGCCGTTCTCTGCATTGTAAACCTTTACTTGCACTTTGCCAGCAGTCTCAGATTTGTAGATGACTTTAACACGTTCAGCTCCGTTCATAGGAACTACCGCTACGCCTGTCTTCTTCGGCTCATCACTTCCAAACGTTGCAACCGCGGTCATTAACAAAAACGTTGCGAGAAAAATTGATTTCATTTTCATATTCATTTTCATTTTATATATGCAAATATACGGCGGGGTTACACGCGCGACGGTCGGTTGTAAGGAAACATGATTTTATAATTGAAACAACGTTTGCAGAATATGCTATGAAAATTTTGTCGGTTAACGGGCTAATTGGACTTATCGAAAACGATAATTGCCAAAAAAATTTTCATCCAACGTTTGCACAATGGCTCTAAGTGATCACTGCATGAGGTAACCGGTTGTATCGCTGAAATGCACGAGTATTCGATCAATTACATTACGATGTTTACAATTCATTTTCCATTTTAATCGCATAACAATTGGTAAGATATTTTTATAAATCATAAAACCTTTTTCACAATCTCACACTGGTTCAAACAAAAAAAGGCTGCCCTTTTTTGGACAGCCTCTTCAGGAATTAATGCCTTTTACCATGCATCCTTTGTAAAGGAACTTCTTTTTCCTTGGTTGTCTATAACTTCGAAGGTTACCCTACCATTGTGATCTTTGATATTGTAAACCCTTGCGAAGTCGCCTGTGACTTGTTCCTTCTCCGCATGCATAATACGGCCGTGGTCATCATAAATGTTGATTGACAATTGTGAAGCGCCAGTATTGGGTACGGAAATTACGAACTTACCCGTTGTGCCTGCTACTTTTACCACATGCATTACCCTTTTACGTGCTTCAAGTCTGTAATCAACGTGTTTGATTTCACGGTGTCCGAGATTATCGATGAGCTCAAAGCTGTAATTTCCGTGTGGAAGATTGGAGAAGTTATAAGGTCGGATAAATCCCTCAGTTCCCTTAATCTTTTCGCTGAAGATAACTTCGTTTTCCTGGTTTAGTATATTGACTTTGACATCAGTATACTTTTCGCCTTTATACAAAAGTTTGATAAGTTCTCCCTTTCGTAATACTGAAATTCCTGAAATTGGCTCATCGGGTGCCGATGCAAAAGCAGAGCTTGTTACTATTAACAACGCTGCTATAAAAGAAAGTGTCTTGTTCATATTCGTGTTTTTATGTCGTTAACACGAAGCGTAACTCAACCTTGTTACAAATAAAATCCTAACGATTTGTTAAATAATCTTTGAAGAAATTCTTAAGAGCCAGAAAATGAAAAGGCGGTTAAACGCAAAGAATTTGAAATGGATTTGTTTAGGAGAGAATAAAATTCGCAACGATTATTATTAGAAAAAGTTTCAAGTGAATTGTTAATTTAAATGGAACGTGTCTTTGCTTTTCTTTTCCTGTTCCATCAGAAAGATCTGGAAGGTAACGCGCTTAAGTAAAAAAGATTCACGCTTTTCATCAGCGATGGTCAGAAATTTATATCGATCAATTGAATCCAGGTTTAATTCGTTGGCGATTTGAAACAGATTGAAGACAGAAAAATTCTGTGCTATGTTTCGCAACTTCAGGTATTGCGAAAATCGATCGAACAAGTCTGCTCCAGGAAAAGTATCGATCATGATATTCCAAAGACGCACATTTCCGCCGGGGTACATTTTGGTTTTGTAAGTGCGGAGAAGCAAGTCCATGTTAAAAATGTCTTCGCATTTTACGATGATATCTGTTTCACCTCCCGGGTATCGCTTGATAATACTTTCAAGCTTCATCAATGAACCGATCTTTTGTTGATTTACATCATGACTAAAAAAGACGCCAAATTGCATGTCGTTTATTTCAGCATCCTGTAACAGTTGGCGATAGCGCGGCTCAAAAATATGAAGCGGCACCAGTTCCCCCGGCAATGGTAATATAGATAAGGGGAACATAGGTATGTGAAGTACTTCCGCCATATGAGATAAACAGCTTTATACTTTAGAAGGTTAATAACTCACCAAAAAATGTGGTTTAACGCCGAATTTTTTTTCAAGGTTTTCTGCTCCTGGCAAAAAACTCAAATTGATGATGAAAGAAAATCCAGCGATAGACCCTTCCAGGTGCTGAATCAAGTTTGCCGTTGCACCCGCCGTGCCGCCGGTCGCAAGCAAGTCGTCATGTACAAGTACGCGCCACCCAGGCTTAATGGCATCAATGTGCATTTCAACTTTAGCAGTACCATATTCCAAATCGTATTCTGCCGATTTTGTATGATATGGAAGCTTCCCCGCTTTTCGAACAAGTATAAACGGAACTCCCAACTCATAAGCCATTATTGAACCAAAAATAAAACCTCGGGCTTCTGTCGATGCAATGGCGTCAATTTCCTGGTCATGAAATTGTTTAACTAATGCGTGCACAATATCCTTTCTTAAAACCGGGTCTGCGAGTATCGGAGTAATATCTTTGAAAATAATACCCGGCTTAGGATAGTCTTTTACATCACGGATCGAATCCTTAATTTTTTCTGAAAGCTGCATGACAATGGAACTGAGTTACCAGGGCAATCACCCATGTGTCAAATATATAGGAAGTTTAATTTTGATCCTTGTGCCAGCAGCTTTTGAAGCATTATCTGCCTTGAAACACTCCTTACTTACCGAATGACTCTACCTTGTAGTCGAGGTTCGTACCAAATACGGGGAAGCTAATCTTAAACATGGCATAAAAGGATCTGCCTTCCAGGCTTGGACGATAACCAACCTCCGCGCCATATGCCCAGCTAAACATCCTGTTAAATCTTCCATCCATACCGACGCGAAAACCAAGCATCTTTGTTTTCAAAGGGCTCACACTATAAGTTTGTGTGCCAAGATTCGGACTGGTCGGATCAGTGCTGGTGTATACCACGTGATCAATATCTATCGCAGGTGAAACCAGGATATCGGCGAAAACAGTGAAGATCAAATCATCAATACCTTCTTCGAACTTATCAAAGTCAACGGCTACGTTTTTGATCCATGTCATCGATCCACCGACATACAAACCTTTGGAAGAAATATTGCTGAACACATCCAGGGATTCCTCACGACCTTCTTTAAAAATGGTTCGGGGTAATGACACTCCTTCTGCAGTTTTAAGATCGTTATTGGTCAACCCCTGCTTATCCAACGCTCTGCCTAGATCAGTTGAGCTGTCCCACAAAATACCTCCAAGTCTAGCGCCATAAATCTTCCGTACCTTGCAGGGTATTTCAGCATTCAAGGGTACGCGCGCTGCCCATCTATGACCTTTGTAGCTATTCTTATAAAGAAACATTTTGGTCTTGGAGCTCTCCTCGAAATCGCGTACATGATACGTTGCACCAACTTCGTAGTAATTGAATACCTCGGTCCGGTTTGCTACATCACTCTTTTTCACAGCAAGGTCGCGTGCAAGATCAAAGAACTGTTGTGAGTAGGTCTTTCTAAAATGCGCCCTGAAGTTCATTTTATCCTTGTGGTAGTAGATCGCTTCAGCACCAAAACCGGCGTTTACATTGGTAGAAAACAACTCGCCATATACAGGTTGAATCCCCACAAAAAGTTTGTTTACGGAAGATGGTTCATCGTAAAGTTCTTCATAGGTCACTGCAGTCTTGTCCTTCCGCTCACCCTGCGCAAAAAGCGTAGCGTTCAGCATTACGAACGCGCATATCAAGATTAAAAAACGATGGTTCATAACCAGTGTAAAGTATAAAAATAAGTATTTGCTCATTCAATGAAGTCCATAGAGTCCATACGCATAGCCATCCAGATGTAAGATGTTGCTTAAAAAATTATCAATTATTCCTCTTTTCCATCAGTTTTTTCAGGTTCTCCAATTCGGTCAGCTTGGCTGCAATATCAGCCTCTTTTTCCTTGCGCTCCGTAATGTCCTCGAACATGCCCAATACAGCCACTACTTCGCCGTGTTTGTTCATGACGGGCACCTTACTGGTTAGAACCCATGACACCTTTCCTTCATTATTTACATTCTTTTCTTCCAAATCCAGACGTGCTTTTCTGCTGTTCATTACAGCGAGATCATCTGCACGATAGGCATCACCATGCTCTTTCCAGGGCATTTCATAGTCAGTTTTGCCTAACAGGTCGTGGAATGATTTCAAACCGGCCACTTGCGCAAAAATCTTATTGCAGCCCTGGAATGTCAGGTCTTTACCTTTCCAGAAAACTGCGCGCGGTATATTATCGATGATCGTCTGCATCGTTTCCTGATCATCGCTTAGCTTATCAAGGGTTGTGTTGATCCTCCTGTTGTTATATGTAAGCGTCACCAGGTCGGAACAAGCTTTCAAAAATTCAACGTCCTCGTCAGTCCACTCCTTCTGCTCCCTGTTTTCACAGCAGATAATACCAGTCATCTTGCCTTCATTAAAATAAGGAACTATTAACATAGACTGGATCTCATGCTTGGTCAGGTAGGTCGCCGAAAGTTCGCGTGTAGCCGTATGGCTGTAGGCGTCCTTCGCAAGTATGGTCTCTTCGCCCGTAATGGCTTCAAAGTAGCCCGGGAAATCTTTGCCAAACCAGGGTGCTTCATTGTCAAATGTTTTATGGGTATGGTCGAACAGTTTGTCACACACCAACTTCTTTTCGTCTGGTACATAGGTCCAGACGCCACAGCGAGAAACCGGAAGTTGTTTCGCGATTGCAAGGGTCATTTTCTCGAGTGCGCCATCCCAGTTACCATCCTGGATATCTGATTTCTTAGACAATTCCATGGCAGCCTGCCGGTTTTTATTGCTGATCTCATTTCGAAGCTTTTCATTGTCGAGCATGGTCTGGATGTGCTTTTCCTTCCGGCGCATCTCCTCCTGAGTTGCCTCAAGCTCTTCCATATTTTGTCTCATCTCCTCTTCCTGCGCTCTCATCTCTTCCGTCTGTTGTTGGGTTTTCTCAAGGAGAATGCGCGTGCTTTCGTTTATCCGTACCGTTGAGATCGTTGAGGCAATACTTTCAGCCAGCTTTTGTACTAACTCAATCTCATGTGGTTCGTATTTGCCGAACGTTGCCATCTCAAGGATACCAAACACTTTGTCGTTTACTTTAAGTGGCATGAGGAGCAGCGCATTCGGTCTGGCGCCACCGAGTGAAGATGTGATGGTAATGTAATCTTCAGGAACTTCTAACAAATAGATCGGTTCAGCTTCAAGAAAACTTTGCCCGACAAGACCTTCACCGATTTCTATCGTCTTTGTTAAATATTTTTTTCGTTCATATGCATAGCAGGCCACAAGCTCGAGATGCTTCTGTGAGTCTCCCTCGTCAAGTAGAAATAAACCGCCCTGACTGCTTTTCGTATACTTGACAACAAACTTGATAATATTGTCGAATAGCTCCTGGGTTGACGCGTAGTTCGTTCTCAGCAACTCTCCGATCTGCGCAAGACCTGATGTTGACCAGTTACGTCTTCTGTCTTCCTCCGCATTTGCCCGTAGCTTGTCACGCATTGTTGTCAGGGTACTCCCCATAGTACCATGATTGACCTCGTCATCAAGCTCAGCCGAATAGTTTCCAGCAGATATTGCCTCCATAAAATTTGACAGCGAGTTGATCGCCTTTTGCTGGCGCTCCTGATTCTCTTTGCTTTCGGATTCCATCCTGTCGGTTTTTTCCAGGAGACGATAACCCATGAATCCTACAAAGGCGCAGGAACCGATCAAGGCAAAAATTGAAATCCAGGAAAAGAGGTTTAATACTCCGGTCTTCGAAAGCAAGTGAGTATCAATATGAGAAATAAGTCTGTCGGATGCACGCTGGAAGTTCTTTGCTGAAGCTTCAAGCTGAACGTTAAGAACATCGAGCGACTTTGTATCTACGATTGCTTCAGTGCTGTCTGTTGCGGGCACAACAACCTGTGGCTTCGCTTCCCACCTGGCACGGCTGATCTCCAGCAACTGGTCGACGTTAAAAATGCTTTCTTTAAGAACAGCCTTGGATTCCTCATCAGGTTTTTCGA
This sequence comes from Bacteroidota bacterium, assembly GCA_023412765.1. GTDB lineage: Bacteria > Bacteroidota > Bacteroidia > Cytophagales > Cyclobacteriaceae > Chryseolinea. The sequence goes on along the minus strand of JAEZBX010000064.1, from coordinate 29,400 downwards.
ATTCGCCAAACTCAGTTTCCTTACCCTCATACATCGATTCCATTAGAACCTTACTATTGGAAAGTGGTTCTATGACTGCCCTTTCAAAGTTTAAATTCGGATCTGATTTTTTTACCTGAACTATCCAAAAATCAGTCTGCGAAATCTGTGCACCAAGCCCATCACTAAGCTTGACGTAAGGAAGATTTTTGTTGCTTATTTTGATAGCTTGTCGCTGCACGAAAACAACGAGAGCGACCACAATAGCGCTGGTGATTGCAAAGACCAGGGTGAATTTAAAAGCACGGTTCCTCATGGTGATGGACAGATTAAAAAGTATGCTTAATGTGAAAAGTTATGAAGATCTGGTCCAAGAATACAACTTGCCATAGGGGCACGACCCTTTCGCGGACGTAATAAAAAGCCCTATTTGATAGTTTTTTGGGGGATTACAGTGCGATTTAGCCCTTCACACTGGCTTAAAACGGCGGAAATCGTGCTTGGCACGCCCTTAAAGCGGCACCTCGACATTTTGCAATGCCTTCTTACTCGCTTGCAAAATTCGGTCTATTACAGTATCAGTAAGTCCCGTCGAAACGAACATTGCCTCGAACTGTGAGGGTGCCAGGTAAATCCCTTCCTGGAGCATATTTTGGAAATATCGAGCGAAGCTTTTTGTGTCGGCTGTCATGGCCGTCTTGTAATCAACAACAACTTGGTCAGTAAAGAACAATGTGAACATGGACCCCACGCGATTAATCGTATAGTTCAACCCTTTTTCTTTGCATTGGCTAATTATCCCATCGGTCAAACGGCCAGTTTGGTGATCAAGCTGTTGATAAATATCTGGATTCTGGTTTAGGTACTTTAACATCGCCAGACCTGCTGCCATCGCTAAAGGGTTTCCTGACAATGTACCTGCCTGATAAACTGGTCCGACAGGAGAAACTGAATCCATGATTTCTTTCTTGCCACCATATGCACCTACCGGCAGCCCGCCGCCGATAATCTTGCCCAGGGTAGTCATATCAGGCGTGATGTCATAGAGTTGCTGTGCACCAGCACGAGCCAATCGGAATCCTGTCATCACTTCGTCAAAGATGAGAATCACGTTATGCTCGTCACATAGCTTTCTTAATCCTTTTAAATATCCCTCGAGCGGAGGGACGCATCCCATATTGCCCACGACAGGTTCGAGAATTAAGGCTGCAACTTCGTCCTTATTTGCACTAAAAATTTCCTCAATTGCTTCCAGATTGTTGAAGGGAGCGATCAATGTATCTTTCGCTGTGCCCTTAGTAACGCCAGGGCTATCCGGCGTTCCAAAAGTCATAGCCCCGCTGCCAGCCGCAATCAGAAAAGAATCGCCGTGACCGTGATAGCATCCTTCAATCTTGACAAACTTATCTTTGCCTGTGTATCCTCTCGCGACACGAATTGCCGACATCGTCGCTTCTGTCCCGGAATTCACCATCCTCACTCTTTCAATGGAGGGAATCATGCTGCAAATCAGCTCTGCCATTTCAACCTCCCGCCTGGTAGGTGCTCCAAATGACGAAGACCCTGCCAATGCTTCCTTGATAGCCTCCTCAATCATTGGGTTAGCGTGCCCAAGAATCATTGGACCCCACGAATTGATCAGATCCACATACTCGTTTCCATCTTCATCGTAGAGATAAGCACCCTTTGCTTTTTTGATGAATACCGGGTTCCCGCCCACGGCACGAAATGCTCTGACAGGAGAATTTACACCCCCCGGAATAAATTGCTTTGCTGTATTAAACAGTGATTTACTTTCAGTAAGACCCATTGCTTGTGTAGGTATGCGATATTGTTTACTAGCGTTTGTCGATTACGACCATTTCTCCTGCTGTAAACCTAATGAAAGGCACTAGCGAATTGCTCCTGCTTTGTCTGTAGTCAACGCCTTCCGTGAGGTATCCGGGAATGGGTGCTTTTGCAAACGCCTCCTGAAAATAGACACCATTCTTCTTCAGCTGGTTCCCAAGGATAAGCATCAGCTCATAGCCCACCGTTGCATAGTCAGAAGGGACCCGACCATGCGTTTTTACAAACTTCTTTTCAAATGCGATGCAGGCAGGCTTTTGTGGATTAGGAAAATTCGGCGCCGTAAGTATTATTGGCAAAGTGTTATACTTTTCAAGATCGATTGTCGATTGGGTCAACCATTTTTCAGACCCAAGCACTGTAATTTGATCGCGGCGTGTTTCGATGCTGCTCAAGACTTTTGCATAGATCAGAGCATCGTCGGATGCGACGAAGATAGAACCCAGGCTATCTTTGGCAAGTGTGAACTGGATTGGATTCTTGTAATCATCGAATTCTGTTGGAGTAGTGAGGATATCAAAGATCATCCTTGATCCATCTTTGGGCACCTTATGCGCAGCCTTTATTTTCAAACCGTTCTTGTGCGCCGCCTGAATGAAGTTGGCTGCGAGCAGTGAGTCCCTTTTTGATGCTCCATAAAAAACCAGGCAATTCTTTTTCTTCACATAGGAAGCTAAAAACTCGCCTGACTTTCTTCCCAACGTTTCTGTATCTGGTTGATACAGGAATGCATAAGGATTTGATCCCACCAATTCAGAATTGTTATGAACAGGGTTAAATGTATTGATGCGATTGGCCACCGAAAAATCGTGAATTGGTTTCGCTTCGTCCTGGAAAAATGGACCTACTATCAAATCGGTATTCTTCAGCTCATCGGTGTTGAGAATAGTGTTGATCTTATTCACTTTCCATTCTGTATCGTACGCCCGCAAGCTTAATTTCACCCCCATCTTGTCAAGCGTATCAACAGCCTGCTTCATTCCCTCGTATAAATCCAGCACACTCTGATTCCGCTTTGGCGCCGGGGAAGGTTCCAGCGTATTTACCATGAAGGGAAGCAGCACTGATACACTATATACATCTTTGAAATATGTCGGCGGGGCTTCCGCGATAAATTCATTTCGCTTAAAATTGAACTTCGCAATCAGGTCTTCCAGCAATTTCTTGTCTTCTGAATTGCCTTGATCGGCTGAAAGGGCTGCAGCTAACGTCCTGGCTATTGTTTGATCTTTCGGATGCTCTTCATACATCATTTTTAAGGTCTCCGTATCTCCCACAGCCGATAACGCGGCCATCTTAACTCCTTCAATATCCGGCTGCATTTTCCGGTCCTGAATGGCACTCAACATTTTCAATCCCTGGAAATAATCTCGCTCATCCAGGAGTATCTTACCCAACCAAAAATTCACCTCATCCATTTTATTCCATTTTGGGTGAGTGGTCTTTAGTTGAAGCAATGTGTTTTTTGCGACTGCTTTAAAACCTTGATGATAGGCTCCTAATGCATAGTAAAAAGCTGCGTATTCAGAAAAATTGTTCTTTGCGTCGTATGGAATGAGCGGCTTGAAGGTCTCCATGGCGAGGTTGTATTTACCATCGCGAAAAAGCGCCTTACCGTTGAAGTATTGTTTGTTGTAGTCAATCTGCGCAAAAGCGGATTGATTAATGAAAGCTAATAGACCAACCAGGAAAAATAATTTTCTAACCATAGAGCGAGTCAAGTTAGGAATTTTACGTCAGTGTTTAAAACACCCTCAAATATGCAAAAGTTATTCCCATTCTATCGTAGCGGGAGGCTTGCTGCTTATATCATACACTACACGATTAACACCCTTAACTTTGTTAATGATATCGCTGGAGACTGCAGCCAAAAATTCGTACGGTAAGTGAGCCCAATCAGCAGTCATTCCATCTGTACTGGTGACTGCCCTGAGATTTACAACTCGTTCGTAGGTTCGTTCATCGCCCATAACGCCCACTGATTGAATGGGAAGTAACATTGCCCCAGCCTGCCATACTTTATCATACAGGCCATGTTCTCTTAGTCCGGAAATAAAAATGTTATCCACCTCTTGCAGAATGCGAACCTTCTCTGCTGTGATATCACCCAGGATACGAATGCCAAGTCCCGGCCCGGGGAAAGGATGGCGGCCTAAGATTGTGGAATCTATCTCTAAAGTTTTTCCGATTACCCTCACTTCATCTTTAAACAATGTATTCAGTGGCTCAACCACCTTCATCTTCATTTTAGCCGGAAGTCCACCAACATTGTGATGAGATTTTATTGTTTGGGAAGGGCCATTCACTGACACAGATTCAATGACATCCGGGTAGATCGTTCCCTGTCCCAGCCATTTAACATCTTTAATTCTATGAGCCTCTTCATCGAACACATCAATAAAAGTTTTACCGATGGCTTTGCGTTTGGCTTCAGGATCTGTAAGACCCCTCAGAGCAGTGTAAAATTTTTCTTTTGCGTCGACACCTTTTATGTTAAGGCCCATGTGTTGGTACGAGTCGAGCACTTGCTGAAATTCGTTCTTCCGAAGCAAGCCATTGTCTACAAAAATGCAATGTAGATTTTTGCCAATAGCGCGGTGAATCAGTGTGGCAGCAACGGTTGAATCTACTCCCCCCGACAATGCCATTACTACCTGGTCATCGCCAAGCTTTTCTTTCAGGCCAGTAATTGTGGTTTCCACAAATTGATCAGGCGTCCAGTCCTGCGCGCATCCGCAAATATGCAATACAAAATTGCGCAACAGATTTTTTCCTTCAGTTGTATGAGTTACTTCCGGGTGAAATTGAATTCCATAAACATCCTTCTGTTTCACTTTATACGCAGCAATTGCAACGGATGGGGTACTGGCAATTACCTCAAAGTCATCTGGTATCCTTGCAATCGTATCGGCATGTGACATCCACACCTGGGTGTCCAAGGAGATTTCTTTCAACAAGTCATTGTGATGATCGACAGTCGTAAGCCGTGCGCGACCATACTCACGCGAATGGGATGGGAGGACTTCACCTCCGTGCTGTTGGGCGATAAGCTGAGCGCCGTAGCAAACTCCAAGGACAGGAACTTTTTCAAACTTGCTTATATCAACGCTCGGCGCGCCATTGTCCCGAACCGAACAGGGACTGCCCGACAAAATAACTCCCTTAATGTCTGAAGTCAACTCGGGAACTTTGTTAAACGGGTGAATTTCACAATAGACGTTTAACTCCCTTACCCGTCGAGCGATTAATTGAGTGTACTGAGAACCAAAATCCAGTATAAGTATCTGTTGCAACATCCGGCAAAGATAACAGAACCGGTCGCCTCAGAAGGGCCTCGTCGCAAAAAAATCTGACGTCTCAGTATGAGCGAGTTACATCACCATTGGAGCAACACAATGCCCAATTGTACTCCGACAGAAGAAAAATTGTCGTAATCAAACTGATCGCTTTTGTTCGTGGAATAATCGTAGTGAACAGCGGCCATAATACCGGTTCTTCTTCGCTCGCCCACTCTTACGATTATACCCGCCTCGGGCCGCGCCAAAAATCCAAATACCCTGTCGGTGTCGGTGTATATGTTATAATAGACATTGTATTCGTTACGGTTTGCACCCAGGCCTAGACCCACATAAGGAAAGAACCTCTCCTTTTCTCCCAGTGGAAAATAATATTGTCCGCTAACGGTAAGCCCGTATTGATAAATGTAGTTGAAGTAGTCGGTAGTGATAGCGCCGCTTTCGTTAACAAACGTTTGCCGAGGTTTATATTCATCGTATTGAGCCCAATTGAAATCCGCTCCAACTGAAAACCTTCTCTCCATACCAACAAACTTCCTGAAACCTACCTTAGCTCCCCTCCCGCTGCCATTTTCAATAAACTCAGTACTCGACAATGGAAGGGTGCCATTCCAGGCTACAAAAAAGTAATTTTCCTGCGCCGCTGCGACCACTGGCAACAACAGCAGCAGGATCAGTATATGCTTAGTTTTCATTTCCAAGGTAATTTGATTGAAGAAAGGCCTGATCAATGGCGTTGACAGATTGATCCGCCAGATTGATTGTACTATAGACGTCACCCATGTATGCATTCCAAACCACCTTCACCTGATTGCCCGGTCGTACATCTTTCAGATCTACTAATTCAATTACGAGTGCTCCTGTGTTATAGGCGTAAGTACTGATGTATGGGTAAGAGTAATACGACCCATAACCATAGTAGTAAGGATAATAATAGTTTGGATACACCACTTGCTGGAACAGGTTCAGGTCGTTAACGATGTAAACATTTACAGCCAGGTCGGGATTTTGGTTACGGTCGACCCTTGTGTAAGACCTGTCATTTAGATTTTGCATGATTTGTTGCAAGACTCGCCTGGGATAGTGGCCATTATTTGAAGTCGAGACGAGTATGGTGTCGTTCGGATTTCTGTCGGAAACAAATCCGATGGTATCTGTAGGAATTGCGTACGTAACATAGCTGCCAAATGGAGCCTCTACATCATAATTTGTGGAGACAACCAGTTCATCGTACAGCTTCAAACTATCCGGCTCACTCTGACAACTATAAAGTATTATTGAACTTGCGACCAGCGCAATTATTATCTTTTTCATACCTGCATTTCTTCTTAAAACGGAAAAATATTGGGCAAATTATCAACCCCTCTGCATCAATAGACACCGCTGAAGGCCGATAAGTTTAAATTTTCGTTGATAAAATTAATCCAACACCAAACAGTACCACGAATACCAGGGTGGAAAGCGCCATTTGCTTTAGATATGGATCCAGCTGCTCCGAGGGCTTATTAGCAACGGCCAATCCATTTCTCAGGAACAGCGGCAAGCTAAGTAAGAAAAGCCACTGCCACCATGACGTCGCTGTCAATGCGCTATAAACGATTGCTGAAAAAATTCCTGTAAGTAGAAGAAACCAATGATACTTGATGGCTTTATCGCGGCCAATTCTAACCGGGATTGAAAACTTACCAGCACGGCGGTCTGATTCGATGTCGCGGATGTTATTAACATTCAAAACACAAATCGAAAAGAAACCGCAGCTAAGTGCCGGAAGGATTTGATGCCAGGAAATTCGTTGTGCAAAAAGGTAGTACGATCCCAGCACTCCTACCAATCCGAAGAAAATTAAAACCGAAAGGTCACCGAGACCAGCATACCCATATGGCTTTCGTCCTACAGTATACGCGATCGCGGCTGCAATACTTAACAAACCCAGACAAAAAAAGAAAAGCATCGCCTGCCAGTTTATCCCGAATGAAACGATGAGCAGCGTTGTTCCGCTGATCAGGCATAACACTACAAAAATGATGACTGCCGTTTTCATTTGCGCAGATGAGATCCTTCCACTTTGTACAGCACGTTTGGGACCCTGACGATCAGCACTGTCAGCTCCATGAATTGAGTCACCATAGTCGTTGGCAAGATTCGAAAGTATTTGCAGGAAAATGGTAGTTAGAATACACAGCAAGAATATGTCCCATTGAAAAGCCTGGTCGGCAACAGCGAGAAAGCCACCCATGGCTATACAGGAGATCGCCAAAGGGAGGGTACGGAGACGGAACGCATGCAACCAGATTTTCAAGTCCATTATTAAAAAATATCTGAAAGATACGGGGAGAATTTTATATCAGGCAACTTCAAGAATGAGCATTGACTGATCATTAAAGATAACGCGCTCGTTTGCGGACCGGCCCATAAATGCTTTACCCAGCGGTGACGTTGGTGCAACCACCAGAATTTCTTCGCCGTCGAGAGATATTTTACCTACGCCGATGCTTATAAAAATCTTCTTTACGTCGGTGATTACAAGACTACCTGCAATAACTTTTGTGCTTTGCGCCTCTGATAATTGATCGAGCGTGGTCTTCAGCTTCAGTGCCTCCGCGAGTTGATGCGCCGCCTTTTCTCCTTCGATGTGCATCATGGAGCGTGTGGTTTCATATTTATCACCAACACTGCTTTTGCTTTCCTCATTCGCGGCAGCTTGAGCATCATCTTTAGCTTGCTGGGCTGTTGCAATCCGCAAGTCGACATACTCGCGGCATTTTATTATCAATGCGTTCTTAAGTTCCCTGGAAGTAAGCATGGGTTCAGAATTGAACTTTCACGACCTCGTTGATGATCTTCGGATCGAGTGGATTCACTTTTGAACCGAAATACTTTACAGTTTTACCATCTTCGTATACGAGATATTTGCAGAAGTTCCATGAAGGACTTTTACCGGTTTTCGATTTCAACCAACGATAAAGAGGATGCTTCGATCTTCCTTTCACGGAAATTTTGGAGAACATCTTAAATGTGACGTCGTAGTTTGTTTTACAAAAGTTTAGAATGTCATTTTCAGAAGCCGGCTCCTGCCACAAGAAATTATTGGCAGGAAATCCCAGCACGATAACACTAGACGCATATTCGCGGTGGAGTTTTTCAAGGTCAGCATATTGAGGAGTGAAACCGCACTTGGATGCTGTATTGACAATGAGAAGCTTTTTCCCTTTGAATTGCCCGAAGTTAACATCCTCACCATGAATATCCTTTATGGTGAAATCGTAAATCGCGCCTCCCACATGCTTTTTACCAGAAAGGTTAGCAAATAGCGACGCAAAAAATCCCATGACTAAACGCCCAACTCCTGGACGATTTCCTTATCAAGTGGCTTTACTTTCGAGGGATAAAATTTTATGCTGCCATCGGGCTTGACAAGATACTTGCAGAAATTCCAGCTCGGCTCCTCCCCTGTTTTTTCTTTCAAAAACTGATACAAAGGATGTTGATCATCACCTTTCACTGAAATTTTTTCAAACATCTGAAAAGTTACTCCATAGTTCTTTTCGCAGAATTCGGCAATCTGGATGCTCGTACCCGGCTCTTGTGCGCCGAAATTGTTAGCGGGAAAACCCAACACCACTACCTTATCACCGTATTGCTCTTGCAACTTCTGAAGGTCGGCATACTGTGGTGTAAAACCGCATTTGGAAGCAACATTTACAATCAGCAGCGTTTTTCCTTTGTATTTGGAAAAATCGATTTGCTCGCCTTCAAGCGAATTCATCTTAAAATCATAAATGCTTGTCATGGGACTAACGAAGGTTAAAAGGGCAATAAGAAGAAGTTTCATGGGTTAAGTTTGAAGTTTGAGGTTTGAGGTTGGGATCTACGTTAATGTAACTGCCGGCGTGGTCGAAAAGTTATGAAAAATTGAGGTTAACTATAGTAAATTTATTCTGGCGGTTCTGGCTACATTTTTTCCGGAACAGAAATTCCCAGCAACCGCATGGATTTCTTCAATACCACTGCAACAGTCTCTGATAACGCAATCCTGAATTTAAGTTTGGCTGGATCTTCTTCATTGAAAATCGGAATACTCTGGTAGAATTGATTGTATTGTTTGGCTACATCAAATGCATAATTCGCGATAACAGACGGAGAGTATTCTTTGGCTGCATCGCGGATCCTGGCTTCAAAAAGACTCAGTTGCCCCAGAACGTCCCGTTCAGCCGGTTCCAACTCGCGCACAAGCTTAAAGTCCTCTTTACTGGTCTCGACTCCAACACTGTCAGCTTTCCGGATAATTGCTTTAATGCGTGCATGGGTATACTGAATAAATGGCCCTGTGAATCCCTGCAACTGTATCGACTCATTGGGATCGAACAGCATCCTTTTTTTCGGATCGACTTTTAAAAGGAAAAACTTCAGGGCGCCCAACCCAATAGTTTCGAACAACTTTTGCGCGTCTTCCTCACTAACACCCTCGAGTTTACCAAGTTCACGCGTTTGTTTCTCGGCTTTGTCAACCATCTCGCTTATGAGATCGTCAGCGTCAACAACCGTACCTTCGCGTGACTTCATTTTTCCGCTGGGCAGGTCAACCATGCCGTATGACAAATGATAACACTTCCTGGCCCATTCATATCCGAGTTTGCCAAGGATGAGGAACAACACTTTAAAATGATATTCCTGCTCGTTTCCAACGGTGTAAATTTGTCCTGTAATTTTTGGAAAATCACGAAAGCGAAGAATAGCGGTACCGATATCCTGTGTCATGTAAACTGATGTACCGTCAGCGCGCAACAATACCTTTTGATCGAGGCCGTCATTTGTAAGGTCCACCCAAACAGATCCATCTTCCTTCTTAAAGAAGACACCGTTCTCAACACCCTTAAGCACTTCCTCCTTACCCAACAAGTATGTCTCCGACTCATAGTATAGTTTATCAAAGTCGACGCCCATGCGCTTATACGTTGCGTTGAACCCATCGTATACCCAGCTGTTCATCGTTTGCCATAGCTGATATGTTTCAGAATCATGGCTCTCCCACTTTTTCAACAAGTCGACTGCCAATTGCATGATTGGCGCTTCCTTCTCAGCTTGTTCCTGCGACAATCCCTTGCTAACGAGATTAGCGATTTGTTCTTTGTAAGCTTTGTCGAATGCTACATAGTATTTGCCAACAAGATGATCTCCTTTCATGCCGCTGGTCTCCGGTGTTTCACCATTCCCAAAGAGCTTCCACGCAGCCATCGACTTACAAATGTGTATACCCCGGTCGTTGATGATCTGCACCTTGTGAACTGTGTAACCGTTTGCTTTCAATATCTCAGCGACACTGTATCCCAAAAAATTATTTCGAAGGTGACCGAGGTGTAAAGGTTTATTAGTATTCGGTGACGAATACTCAACCATCATCTCCATGCCATTATCAGGCAGTTGGCCAAATTGCTTGTTGGTATAAATTGAAGCAAAAACATCGAGCCAAACACTGTCGTGAATTACCAGGTTCAGAAAACCCTTCACGACATTGTATTTGCTGATGAGTTGAGAGTCCTTGAGGAGATGCTCGCCTAATAACCGTGCAGTTTCCTCAGGACCTTTCCTCGATAATTTTGTCAGTGGAAAACAGACAACAGTGTGAGATCCTTCAAATTCCTGGTTGGTTGGCTGAAGTTGTATGGCTCCGTGAGCCTGTCCAAATAATGATAAAACAGCTTCTTCTATTTTTGAACGCAGTACTAAATCAAGATTCATGCAGACGTATGAGAAATATTAAGTACCTGGCGAGATAAAGGTTGCGCTTTTCCCTGGCCCAAGATCATAGTGGAACAAACGAAATACAAATGCGTCAAGCGAAATGACTACCATCCCAACACATATGCAAACACCAACGGTGCGACTATTGTCGCATCACTTTCTATAATGAACTTCGGTGTTTCAATACTTAATTTACCCCAGGTAATTTTTTCATTAGGAACAGCACCCGAGTACGATCCATAGCTGGTGGTAGAATCGCTGATTTGACAAAAGTAACTCCAGAACGGAACGTTATCTTTTTGCAGATCCTGGTGTAGCATTGGCACAACGCAGATCGGAAAATCTCCAGCTATTCCTCCTCCTATTTGGAAAAATCCGATGCCCTCGCTACCGGAGTTCTTGATGTACCAGTCTGCAAGATAGGTCATGTATTCAATACCACTTTTCATCGTCGATGCCTTCAACTCGCCCGTAAAAACATAGGACGCAAAAATGTTCCCCATCGTAGAATCCTCCCATCCCGGAACAACCATGGGCAGATTTTTTTCGGCAGCAGCGATCATCCACGAATCCTTGGGATCGATCTCATAATCATCTTTCAAAACGCCGCTGTTCAACAGGCGGAACATAAACTCATGCGGAAATAATCGCTCGCCTTTGTCCTCCGCTGACTTCCAAATATCGTATAGATGAGACTGCAACTTTCGAAATGCTTCTTCTTCTGGAATGCAAGTATCAGTTACCCGGTTCAGGTGGTTTTGCAGCAAATCCCATTCCTGCTCCGGAGTAAGATCTCGATAGTTTGGTATTCTTTTATAGTGAGAATGTGCAACAAGATTCATTATATCTTCTTCCAGATTCGCGCCGGTGCACGAAATAATATGCACTTTATTCTGGCGAACCATTTCAGCGAAGCTCTTGCCTAATTCGCCTGTGCTCATAGCTCCTGCAAGGGTAACCATCATTTTCTTTCCGTCCGCAATATGTACTTTATACGCTTTAGCGGCGTCTACGAGGGCTGCCGCGTTGAAATGCAAATAATGTTTCTCAATAAAGTTGGAAATAGGGCTGTTTTGGCTCATGATCCTGCTAATTGTAGTGAATGTTGTGTTTCGGGCGAAATTAAATAAAAAGGATGACCTTTATGGGTTAATTTTAAATACTAGGAACCGGACCGGTGTAAATGGGATTAATCAAATTAGCCTTCGTTGCTGTAATCTATCTTACAGGTATCAATTTTTCATCCAGCCAGGATAAAGAAGGATTTGTGCTTGTGAAAAAGGATGGTTCCATTTCCGTTTTTGAGCGCTGGATCATTTTTCCAAATTCCGATCCACCTTTCGAAGCCCGCGAAGTAAAGGGCGAATTCTTTTTCAACAACAACATGTTTGCAGGACTCAACCTGATTCAGGACGAGAGCAAAATTCAAGTTTGGCAAAAGCATGTTAGTGAGTTCAAGGTTTACCCGCAAACCGATACAACCAGATGGCTGGAGTATTCCTATCACGACATACCCTGGCCCGTAAGCGACCAGGATCATTTTCTGGAATATAAGATTGAAGAGGTGATTCCGGGGAAATCAGTTTTCCTCACATTTCAATCCAAAGATATGCCTTCGATTGCTCCGGTCCGAAAAGGTGTTACGCGAATGCAACTTTCCGGCAGCTGGACCCTTGAACAAATCGGACCGTATCGAACCAAGGCAACGTACAGGATATTGTCCAAGCCCATTGGAATTCCAAAATGGCTCACCGACCCCATCATTCGTAGCAATATCATGACGACGATTGAGGAGTATGTGGCGTTGCTCGAGCCTGACGCTGATTGATACGTTATTAGTTATTAGTTAATCGTTCGCTCGATCCCAATACGAAGTTCTTGGATTGAGAGGCACTTCGATGTTCTTTATTCGATATTCGTTATTCGTTATTCGTTATTCGTTATTCGTTCGCTCGATCATTGTGCGAAGCTCTCGGCTCGAGCGTCCCTTCAGTGTTCCTTATTCGATCCGATGGCTATCGGATTCGATATTCGAACGCGTTTTGCTTTCTGCGTTAAGCCTGCTCCCAAGCTGTCAGCTGAATGCTGATAGCTGACGGCTATTTAATTATACTCAACGAGCCCTTCATCGGCCGAATATTGTTCCTGTTCAAAGTCAGAATGTAGAAGTACACACCTGAAGGAAGATCTTCGCCATCCCAATCATTTGCATAACCATTTTTCTCAAGAACAGTCAAGCCCCAGCGGTCAACTATGATGAGATGGGCATTAGCATAAAGCTGGATATTCCTGATCTCAAAAAACTGGTTAAATCCATCAGCGTTCGGTGTGAATACGTTGGGTACATAAACCGGGTGCTCAAAATCAAACTGGACATTATTCGACCAACTTTCTCCGTCACCTCCTGATTCAATAGCCCTGACAACGTAGTTGTGATGGAACGCATCGGTGGCGATAGACGCAACAAAGTTGTCGGCGTCGGGATATAATTCCATTAGAAATGAATACTGTTTCTCGTCTTCCTTTTTCCGCCACAACTCGTAGCGGTCGACACCATCATCCCAATCCATATAGTAATTCCAACCCAGTCGAATTGAGTTTTCCACTTCATCGCCTTCTCCTGATAATCTGATCGTGTTATGCACCTTGCTCATCCGCTGTTCGTTTCCACATCGGTTTGCGAGTCCGACGTAGAACTCAAAGATCTCATCGTCAGTGTTGTTGTTTACAACGGTATAGGCAGACTCAATCGCGCTAAGTTGGTCCAGTAAGTCCCATGGATTTGATTGGCCTCGTTTATAAACAAACACCTTATTGCTCTCAACACGTTCTTTCTCCGTGACTGACCACTTCAGGTGGATGCTTGTCTCATCTGCAGTGTCTACCGATACTGAATTCATCTGTATACCGACATCGGGATCGAATTCGTAAACATATCTTCCAACAAGAATAGTATCAGAAGCGTGACACCCCGTTTCATCGAGAACCGACACCCAATACTTGCCCAGATTAGGCGTCTCCAAGAATTGACTTGTGCTTCCATCAGACCATAGCCAGCTAAAATTTTCTTTCCCGTCAATCTTCGTAGTCTCACCTTCACAAATACTCACATCCGGACCCAGGTCGACAGCCCCTATGACTTCATCGACATGAACCGTATCTGACAAAATACAATCTTCGTACGATACGGTTACCCAGTAGTCGCCGGTCTTGTCAACCTGAATGGATTGCGTTGTCGCGCCTGTATTCCACAGGTACGATTCTTTGCCCGGTCCTGCATCTATCGATACCGTTGCACCGTCACAAAACTTAAAATCATCACCGATAAAAAGCGTACTGAAAGATGAGAAGAATCCAAACCGTGCAGAGGTCGCAGCATTTCCATTGATGATTCCCGCCTGAAACGAATGCTTGCTGTTTTTGATCAGACTTGACATATCTACGGGTACTTCAGCCGTGGTATAGCTAAGCTGGGCTGTATACCATTCGTCATCGGTACCAATTACTGGCTGAAATAAATGCGGAGGTATAAGCAAGTTCGAGCCATTTAGGGTGAAATAATTGATACCTTCTTTTTTTACCAGGATATTCAACCCAAAAAACTCCGGACTGCTGCGCGTAAAACCAACTTGCCGCGACCCAGTACATGTAATGGGTGGTAAAATTGCCATCCCCATTTCGCATCCAAAGCCTGTTACGTGTGCAACATAAATCGGCTTATCTGATCTCACGTACACTGCGGCATAACGCATATCAAAGCGTCGCGATTCTCCCGCGTTTAGTGTGGCAACCGGGACAGAGAGTGCTTCCATAAAGACTGCCGTATTGTCTTCTGTTGCCGTAACAAAAAAAAATTCAGGACCATTAAGAAAACCTTTGACCACAATATATTCTTTCCCGGCAACCTCAGCGGGGATCAATTGATCACCGACAAGGTCACGGCACCCGCCATTGATCAGCGAGTCATCCTTTATCGTGATGGCAATAGGCTTGCTGCTCTCGACCAGTGTACCAACGGGATTGTTCTTGCCTAGCAGACCTGGTTTCTTTAGAGAATAGGTTTCGCCTTTGTTTAGCCGGATCGTTATTATGGAATCGCCTTCAAATCCTTCGAGCGGTTTTGCAGGATGCACTTTTACGACGGTATTATCAGATGTCGCGACTATATCAAAGGAAAAGTAAGCGTCAGGCACATATTCATCGCCGTTGTCAAAAAAGTTCTGTGCTGCAATGTAGAATCGTTTCCCGAGGGCATTTCTTCCTTTCAGAACAAATATTTCTGCATTGAAAAAGGAACCTTCTTCATAGTAAGCGGTGATTGGGGCACTCGAAACAATATGAAGTCCAGTTTTCATCAATTGGTTTGTTGAGTTAGTTTCGAGTGCTCGCTGGTGCCAGGATAGATCAACGACCTGCGTTGTATTTGCAGGTATGGAAAAATTCGCCAATTCAACATTCTCCCTTGCCGGCTGAAATACTTTTACTGTTGCGGGTTCTGCCTGTGTCGATACGCGGAGAATCAATGGCAAGTCACCATGCCCCGACGTAATTTCAGGCGGAGCAAACCAGAACTCTGTGTCTACCTGACCAGAACAATGGAATACGATAAGAGAGGCGAAGAAGGCCAGCTTGTAAAATCTTGCCACGTTAAAGCGGTTGCTTAGTTAAGGTAGTGATTTTTGCGAGAAGGAATTGAATATCGAATATCGAATATCGAACGAGGAATATCGAAGTGTCGCTCGAGCCGAGAGCAATGCGTTGGGATCGAGCGAACTTTTAACGGATAACGAACCCCAAATATCGAATAATGAACACCGAAGTGCCGCTCGATCCAAGAGCTTCGCACAATGATCGAGCGAACTATTAACGGATAACGGATAACGAACACCGAATATCGAACAAGGAATATCGAAGTGTCGCTCGAGCCGAGAGCAGTGCGTTGAGATCGAGCGAACTTTTAACGGATAACGAACCCCAAATATCGAATAATGAACACCGAAGTGGTGCTCGATCCAAGAGCTTCGCACCGGGATCGAGCGAACTATTAACTAATAACGATTAACTAATAACGTCAAACTACTCCGCAAGGACAGGCCGATTGATAATAGACTTCGCTGTCGCTTCCAGGATCTCAAACGCACTCTCTGCCATCCTGTTCTCTGTATCAAGCGTTGGATTTACCTCCACGATTTCCCAAGCGCACACTTTGGGATTCTTTGCTAATTCAGCATTCAGGGTTTTGGCTTCTTCTACCGTTAGTCCATTTGGAACTGGCGTACCGGTGCCAGTAGAGATACGGGAGTCGAGAGTATCAACATCAAATGAAACATAAATCATGTCACAGTGGTCGAGCATCTTCAATGCATTTTCAGCAACTTTAGATGGTCCAAGCTTCTTGATGTCTTCAGTCTCAATGAAATTGATATTGTACTTATTGATCAAATAATTTTCCGGTTTCTCGAGATCACGGACACCAACATAAACAATGTCTTCAGGATAGACCTTTGGTCCGGGAATACCCACATTCTTAATCTGCTCCCAATATTCCAGTGTTTCGCCGCGCGGGTCATTCACCTTGCACTCGAGGTTATCAATTCCGCACGCCATCGAAAGGGCCATGCCGTGCATGTTTCCAGAAGGCGTCGTAAAGGGAGTATGGATATCGGCGTGGGCATCAATCCAAATAACACCTAAGCGAATGTTTGGATCTGCCTTTTTAATACCGGCTATCGTACCATATGCGGTACAATGATCGCCAGCTATAACCAGGGGGAAATTTTCGTTCCAGATTGTTTCATAGACTTCCAGGCACACCCGTTCCTCCATGATCATTACACCATCGATAAATTTCGCGTAAGCATGTTTTGCACCATCAAAGAGAAGCTCGTTCACATTCTCCACCTCGACAGAATCGAATTGTTTAAAAAAATCGGAATTCATGTCAAGGCTGGCAATCTTGATCGCCTCAACCCCCAGGCTGGCGCCACGTGTGCCGGCACCAATCTCAGACTTTACTTCTATTATCTTCAGCTCTTTCACAACAAACAAATTATGATTTTGATTACGGTTAATTAGAACGGTTTTCCCTTAGTCCCCAAGAGGTTAAAGGTCGGGCAATACCTTCGCGCCGATAAAGGGCGTCACAAAGGCCGGGGCGAGAAAACGATTAACCATCCACTCCATACGTATATTGCAAAGATGGCAAATTTATCACAATATTGCACCTCTTTTGCCAGGGAGGTTAGCGGTTTAATCCGCCGTCAATTCAACCCGAAAGGAGATAAAAAAGAGCTATTATCCTTAAAAATTATCCCGGGTTAACTATTAACGATTAACGTTTTAATGATTCGATGAAGAGCTACCGCGAGCTGATTGAACAGACCTTCGAATTTCCACAGCGGGAATTTAAGGTGCGTGACCACGAATTGCTGTTCAACGATGTGCCACTGATGGACATCATAAAACAATATGGTACCCCCCTGAAGCTTACTTACCTGCCACGTATAAGCGAAAACATAAGGTTCGTTCAGGCGACATTTAATAGCGCGATCGAAAAGTTTAAATATAAAGGGAAGTATACCTACTGTTATTGCACCAAGTCTTCTCATTTCGCATTTGTAATGGAGGAGGCTTTAAAAAATAACGATGTCCACATGGAGACATCATCGTCTTTTGATATTCCTATTGTAAGGGCCCTTTATGAAAAAGGCAAGATCAGCAAGGATACTTATGTGATCTGCAATGGCTTCAAAATGCCGCGGTACCGTCAGTATATCAGCGAAATGCTGAACGACGGTTTCCATAATTGCATTCCGATCCTGGACAACCTCGGTGAAATTGACTTCTACGAAGACAATGTTAATGTTCCCTACAACGTGGGAATCCGGGTGGCCGCGGACGAAGAACCTAAGTTCGAGTTCTACACGTCCAGGTTGGGTATCCGATACAATGACATTAATCCCTTCTATAAGGACAAAATTGCATCCAGCAAGAAAGCATCGCTAAAGATGCTGCACTTTTTCATCAACACCGGTATAAAGGATACAGCGTATTATTGGAGTGAACTGAGCCGATTCATTTTTAAATATTGTGACCTGAAAAAGATTTGCCCGACACTCGATTCGATTGATATCGGTGGAGGCTTTCCCATCAAGACGTCACTCACCTTCCATTACGACTACAAATACATGATCGAGCAGATTGTGGAAAATATCAAATGGATTTGCGATAAGAATAACGTACCAGTTCCCAACATTTTTACAGAATTCGGCAGCTACACCGTTGGTGAAAGCGGCGCCGTGCTCTACTCCCTGGTAGATCAAAAACTTCAAAATGATAAAGAGCTCTGGTACATGATCGACGGCTCGTTTATAACGCACTTGCCAGACGCATGGGGCCTCAATCAGAAATACATTCTGCTTGCTCTCAACAAATGGGATGACCCTTATCATAAGGTGAACATCGGTGGATTGACCTGCGACAGCATGGACTACTATAATTCAGAGGCGCACACTGGTGAAGTGTTTCTTCCCATGATCACCGACGAAGAAAAATTATACATCGGTTTTTTCCATACGGGCGCCTACCAGGAATCTCTCGGTGGATATGGCGGAATTCAGCACTGTCTTATTCCTGCTCCGAAACATGTTCTCATCGACAGAAATGAGGACGGCGAAATAACGACCAGGCTGTTTGCCGAAGAGCAAACCAGCGAATCGATGCTCAAGGTATTGGGATACGACAAGTGACCTAAGAAGGTTTTGAAACCTTCTCCATGAATATTTCGGGGCGCTTTGTCCGGAAAAATCCAAACTGCTCGTAGAGGCCATGTGCATCGTCAGTAGTAAGTCCCCATCGTTGCAGATTCTGAAGGTCGGGATGATCCATGATCGCTTCCATTAGTTGTTTGCCCAAACCATGCTTCCTGTAACTTTGCAATACAAAAACGTCGAGGATCCAGGCGAATACTGCACAGTCAGAAACAACGCGGGCAAAGCCTACCTGGTCATTGCCTTTATAAACTCCGAAACAAATTGAGTTTTCAATTGATCGTTTGACAACTTCAATAGAACGGCCTTTCGCCCAGTAGGATTCATCAGTCAGGTACTGATGAATCAATGGTATGTCGAGTTTGGATTTGTCCGTTGAAATGTAAAAAGCATGTTTCATCGCGGCGGCGAATGGACTAATGCTTCGTCTCTTTAAAATCTTTAGGAATTGAAAAGTCGGACGCCGGAAGCGATTTACGTTCAACGGAAACAGCCTCAATCGCCATGGAGAACTGAGGTTGTTTGATCTCCATCTTCAAGGGCACCCCATCGATCTTTTCAAGAAACAAAGCTTGATGAGTTTCGGCCGCCTTAACCTGAGCCATTTTCTTCAGGTCAAGTCCTTTGATGGCCGTGGTTGCCCAAAAAATCTGATGAAATGGTTTTCCCTGTATTGTTGACTCCGCAATGTATTTGGTACAGGGATAATTGAGAATAGTTTGGGTTTCGTTGGTCTTGGTTATTTTGATGTCAGAAGGTTTCCCGGAATCCTCAATGGGCGACATTACCGAATAAGTCTTTGCCTTGCGATCAATCTTGTAGCTTTCCTTATCTTTCAGAGACAGGATCTCGTAACTCCCCAACACACCGCCCTCCATAACCGACACAGAGTTGTTGTCCTTTATCTTGAGAACCATACTCTTTGGCATCATCGAATTGACATCTCCACTCTCTCCCATCTTCAGCATTTGCTCAATCTGTTCCTTCATCTGTGGATTGGCTTCCATCATGGCCTTAAACTGAGGGTCGTTCATTTTTTCCCGCATCACCTTCATTTGGGCCTGTGTTTCCGGATCATTCAATCTTTGCTGTGCCTCATCCATCTTCGCTTTCGTGGCGGCATCCATTTCCTGCGTAAACTTCCAGGTGATAATTCCTTCAAAATCCTGCGCTTTGCAGACTAGGCTGCACACGCAAACCAAAATGACTAAAATCTTTTTCATGGGCTTTGATGATCGGTGGAAATTAAGGGAAAGGAAGGGAAAAGCCAAGGGTGTTTAGGTGTTTAAGTGTTAAAGTGTTTAAGTTCTGTACGAATCTGGATCGTGCGACTTAAACACCTAAACACTTAAACACATAGACACTTAAAAAGCAGAAGCGCCCGTAGTCCAAAAACCATCGGGCGCTCCGCCAATCAACCTAAAATCCCTAAACCTAAAAAATCCTACTTTATCAAATCCTTTTTCACTGCCCGCCTTATTCCTTATTCCCTATTCCTTTTCAACTCGGGCACTAATAACTATTAACTAATAACTATTAACATCAGTCCCTGATAGCTTTCTCAATCTGATTATTACTAAACGCGAAAGAAAAATCTACGCGGAGTTCGGGATAAGAGACATTCTTACCCTGGAATTTCTGCATGTGAATACTGCCGTCGAGTTTGATAGCAACGTGAGGAAGCGGTCTATAAACCAACCCAACGGATGGCTTCCAGAATTTTCCATCATCTGCAAGACCCGCTTCGTCGTCACCACCCCACTTTTTGCTTTGAATCGCTTCAGGGTGACTCATCCAATCCAGGAAGAGGTACGGAACGAATTGACCAATTCTACTCGGGATATTGTATCCGAGTCGGACATACCATGTCTGGACATTATATTTTGTATTCGTGCGAACATCATCAGTTGTCAAAGCATCGTCGGGACCATTAGCATTCGACTGCAGGAACCTGCTCCGCTGTGCCGAATTCACCGATGCATTCTGAATTACTGCTAAAACGGATTCCGGGTTGCGTATTGCATCATGCGAAGCATTGTAGTATTCAGATTGAATGAGCAGCTTGCCAATCTGTTTCTCAAGAAAAACACCAATAACAGAATATCGATCCCCGCTCATCCATGGTAAAATTCCACCAGAAGGCGAGCCTTCTCCCAACGCAACTGTTGATTCGCTTTTTGTATTACCGAGGTTTGATGAGTATCCTGAAAAACCAAAAATCAGTGAATTGGTGAACGATTTGTACCGGATATCCCATCCGATGGGTATCATCGATTTCTTGGGTCCACCTTCACCATTATCCGTCATGATCGCGTATGAGATCGAACGCCTTGGGTTGGCAAACTGACCATGGATCATCGCAGAGGTTGTCCTGGTGAGAAACAAGTGATCCGTATCCAGCATTTCAGGAGGTTCAATTCCGATAAAGGTTGGAATCTGATCAAGCCTTTCGTTATACAAACCAAATTTGCGATACATTTTTCCCAGCCTGATCTGAAATGCTTCCTTGATCATATAATTTCCCCATGCATTCCTGATTTCCACCATATCTTGGTTTCCCGCAAGATTGAACAGGTAGCTGATCTTCTGAGAAAGATTACCCTTGCCATATATATGAAAGTTGCGAACCGGGGTCCATTCGAGTGGATCCGAAACTTTAAGAATACCACCGTCGCCGTTGGCTACGGGATAATCAAATGTTTTCTGGAGATTGGAATTGATGTATCCGTAGAGGTAAAAATTCCTATCTACTACATCCAATTGAAGCAATTGCTCGAGTGACATGTCAAAAAGGTCAGCATCGTCAATCCTCACGGAATCTGTTTGGGCCTGCGCAACTATCGTAATGCTGGCAAAAAAAAGAGCTAATAATTTCTTCATCACTTCCTCCGGTCATTTATGTAGGATCAAATGTATCCGCCCGGCAAAAAACATATCCTCAAATGCTCTCTATTTCCTTACACCAGTTGAATTTGGCTGTTGTTTCTTGGGTTTTTGATCGTGTGTGACACATAATTCTTAATTTTTGGTTACATTCATTTCAGTTTCCGGCCTTCTGGTTCTAATCGCTCGCATATGAAACACGTGATGGATTCATTTAGCGAAGACTTATTCCGTTTCCAAGGCTATCCTGCTTCGGTTATCTTCTTTCTTGTGCAAAAGCTGAGTGCGGAACACGCCTTGTATTTACCAACCAAAACAAACACAGCATGAAGATTTTTGATGAAAAACACATTAAGAACATTGTTCTGTTGGGGGCGCCTAAGGCCGGCAAAACTTTGCTGGCCGAAGACATGATCTTTGAAGCCGGTATCTCGCATCGTCGGGGTACAATAGACGGCAAGAATACGGTTTCCGATTTCCATGAAATTGAGCAAGAGCGCGGCAATTCAGTTTTTGCTACTGCGTTGCATACCGAATGGAAGGATTACAAAATCAATATTATCGACACACCAGGGTTCGATGATTTCGTCGGTGAAATGATAGCATCCGTGCGTGTAGCCGATACGTGCGTAATGGTTATTAATTCTCAGTATGGGGTTGAAGTAGGCACTGAGTTGATTTGGAATTACATCGATCAATTTCAAAAACCACTGATCTTCGCAGTCAACCAGGTTGATCATCCGAAGTCGGATTTTGATTCAACGTTGGCAGCACTGAAAGATCGCTTTGGCAGTGCTGTTGTTCAAATGCAGTATCCGGTTACTCAGGGTGAAGATTTTCATGAAATTATCGATCTGCTGAAGATGGTAATGTACCGGTTCCCCGCGGAAGGAGGTCGACCGGAAAAATTACCTATTCCTGATTCAGAAAAAGAACGAGCCGAACGTCTCCACAATGAGCTTGTGGAAAAAGCAGCAGAGAACGACGAGAAGCTCATGGAAAAATATTTTGATCAGGGCACTCTTGATGAAGACGAAATGCGCGAAGGCTTAAAACTTGGGATGATACATCACGATGTCTTCCCGGTTTTTGTAATGTCGGGCAAAAAAAATATGGGCAGTGGCAGGATGATGGGATTCATTGACAATGTTGCGCCTTCTCCCATTGAAGCAAAACCTGAAACAACAAAAGATGGAAAAGAAATTCCATTTGACCCTACAAAGCCTGCGGTCCTTTTTGTTTTCAAGACTCACCTCGAGCCTAACCTTGGCAAGCTTTCATTCTTCAAAGTGATCTCAGGAGAAGTTACTACTACATCAGAACTGATCAATAGCCAGACCGGTGCAGTTGAACGATTTCATCACTTGTTCATAATGGATGGAAAGACGCGCAATCCCGTAGATAAACTTGTAGCGGGTGACATTGGTGCGACACTTAAGTTAAAAGACACTTATACAAATCAGACGCTTCATGCCAAAAGCTATGACGTCACGATAAAAGAAATAGAATTTCCTGAACCGAGAATTCGAACTGCAATTACAGCATTGAGTAAGAACGATGACGAGAAGATCGGCGAAGTCTTGCAAAAGATCCATCAGGAAGATCCAACATTGCAGGTTGAATATTCAAAAGAAATTAAGCAACTCATCATATCAGGTCAGGGAGAATTGCACCTGGCAGTTTGCAAATGGTTCCTTGAAAATCATTATAAGCTACATGTTACATTCGATACGCCACGCATTTCATATCGTGAGACTATACGCAAGTCAGCAAGTGCTTCGTACCGGCATAAAAAACAATCAGGAGGTGCGGGTCAGTTTGCTGAAGTCCATTTGAAAATAGAACCTTACTACGAAGGTATGCCGGAACCAACAGAATTTTCTGTAAGAGGAAAAGAAGTTATAGATCTCGATTGGGGCGGCAAGCTGGTGTTCTACAATTGTATTGTCGGTGGTGTTATCGACGCGCGGTTTATTCCATCGATCCTCAAAGGCGTGATGGAGAAAATGGAAGAGGGTCCTATCACCGGCTCTTATGTGAGAGATGTACGCGTAATGGTTTATGATGGAAAAATGCATCCGGTGGATTCAAATGATATTTCGTTTAAGATCGCCGGAATGATGGCTTTCAAAGATGCTTTTATGAGATCGGAGCCGCAGTTGCTGGAACCTATTTATGATCTCGAAATTATGTTGCCCGAAGATGTGATGGGTGAGGTCATGGGAGATCTTCAAACACGACGCTCGTTGATCATGGGGATCGACAGTAAAGACAATTTCCAGGTGATAAAGGCTCGAACGCCTCTTGCAGAACTTGATCGGTATTCAACAACACTTCGATCCTTATCGCAGGGTCGGGCGAGTTTTACCCAGCGATTCTCCGAGTTTGCCGTTGTTCCTTACGACCTGCAGACAAAACTTGAAAAGCAGGCTCATGAACTTGCACTGGCTTAATCAGTTGAAAAACCCGGAGTTATCTTCGGGTTTTTTGTTTATTAAGGTCAAAGAAATGAGCAGCTTACAGTTCCCGAGCGGAACTATTGCTATTTGTTCTCGCTTACACGGTGGTGTGCGTGTGTGTCGAAAAATGTTTACATAATGCTAAAATTCAATTTTTCCAAACGGCGAAAACGATTGTTTAGAAAACCAGATTTTATAGATTTGTTATAACCCTGTGACTTCTTGAGCAACGCTATCGTAATAATTCCAACCTATAAGGAACGCGACAACATTCGCGCAATCATCGATACTGTATTCGGTCTGCCTAAAGATTTTGACATACTTATTGTTGATGACAGTTCGCCCGACGGAACTCCTGAGATCGTTGAAAAACTTCAAAAAGAATATAACACAGAGACAGAGACTAAGCTGCATCTCGTAAAACGACCAGGAAAACTGGGATTAGGAACCGCGTATATCACTGGCTTCAAGTATGCGATGGAGAAGGGATACGAATTCGTGCTTGAGATGGATGCAGATTTTTCACACGATCCGAAAGATTTGGTGAATTTATACCTTGCGTGCGCGGAGCGCGGTTGCGATGTCGCCATCGGTTCGCGCTATGCAACTGGAGTGAATGTGGTGAACTGGCCTATCGGTCGCGTATTGCTGTCTTACTTTGCCAGTTCATATGTGAGGCTGATAACCAGCATGCCTATACGGGACACAACAGCCGGTTTTGTTTGCTATCGCAAAAAGGTTTTGGAAACCATTCCTCTAGACAATGTAAAATTTGTTGGTTATGCCTTCCAGATTGAAATGAAATTCCTTGCCTGGAAGTTTGGATTTATCTTAAAAGAAGTACCGATCATCTTCACAGATCGCACTTTAGGGGAATCAAAAATGTCGGCGGGTATTTTTAAAGAAGCTTTCTTCGGTGTCCTTCAGATGACCGTTCAAAGCTGGTTTAAGAAGTATATCCCGTTAGGACAATCTTCTTAAACCAGTCTTAAAGCCTACTCCTGAAATCCGATAAACGTAACAGGTCCAACGTGCGACTTAACTAATGCTAAGTCCGGCTCGGTGATCTCTGCTTCGTAACCATCCTCTTTCAACATGTTGAGAATGTCTTCAGCAGCTTCACGTTGCTTGTAGATGTGATAATCTTCGCGGGCAAAAACAGGATACCTTCCTAATTTTTGTTCCCGGTCAACGAAGTTGAAACCACACAGGAACAGCTTGCTAGAACTGTGTTGAATGCGGAACAACGGCATTTGCGGATACTGTTGTATCCACTCAACCACTTCTTCACGCGTACCCTGAATGATTTCAGTAAGCTTGTAGATCTTCATTACCTCTCCCTGATTGGGTTTGTCCAACAGGCGAAGGTCGAAGTTGTGAACGTAGGCAGACAGCCCCACGCAGCCGCACAATACCATGAGCGGATTCTGCGCGTCGCCATGCAGACGAACGTCCAGGTTTTTTGCACTAAAAAAAGCTTGGAGTCTCCTGTTCCGCTTTTGAATAGTGTTGGTCAGATCTGGCCTGACCGGATTTTTGAATTTTAACTGCATAACATTGTAACATTTCGAATAAGGTGGGCTCCTTATACAACAAAAGTATGAAATTATTTGGTGTTTATTGGTATACCAATTAATCAAAACGGATTGCCTTGATCGGATTTATCCTGGCAATAACCATCGTTGGTAACAATAACACGAGAGTAACGACGAAAAATGTCAAAATGTTTAGCACCGCAACGATTTCCCACTCCCAGCTAATGGGGACAAAACTCATATAATAGTCGTGAGGGTTTAGCCTCACAATTTTGAACTGATATTGAAGATAGCATAAGCCAAGGCCGATAGCATTTCCCAGCAAAAGCCCTTTGGTGATTAGACTAATACCGTTGTAAATGAAAATTTTACGGATGAATCTATTCCCAGCGCCCAGTGCCTTGAGCATCCCGATCATCTGTGTTCGTTCCATAACAAGAATCAGTACGATGGAAACGATATTCACACACACCACAATCAGAATCACACCCAATAAAATATTCACCTGCCTCCTAAGGAGATTAAGCCATTCAAATACCTGCACATACTTATCGGCGACACTTTCTACGTTAAGATCGAAGTCCATCGTTTCACTGATTGCATATCCAGCGTCGTCAATGCTCGAAGGATCTTTCAAAAAAACTTCCAACCCTCCGGCTATACTATCAGACCAATCGTTCAGCCGCTGGATTAATCGAATGTCGCCAAGAACAAATTTACTGTCGAAGTATTCTGAAAGATTGGTTTCGTAGATGCCAGTGATCTTTAGTCTTCTTACCCGAGGCGGGCCTTGAAAGTGAAAGAAATGAATAATGATATCATCGCCGAGTTCAACCTGCAGTTTGTTGGCAATAATTCTGCTGATCACAACCTGGTTTGAATAACCTGAATCCGGGAGATCAATAAATTTTCCTTCTACAATATTTTCTTTAAACCGACTTAAGTCGTAGTTGCGTCCCACGCCTTTCAAGACAACGCCTAAGATTTCGTCGCTCTCCGTTTTCACTAGACCTGGCTTGTGGGCATATTGCTGGGTATGCCTTACATACGGATATTGATCAGGGTTCCTGAATAAGTCCACGTAATAATTCATCGGCTGTTCTTCCAACGAATAATTCATGGTGTATTTCGTTACTATAAGATGACCATTGAATCCAAAAATTTTTTCCTTTACGGTTTCCTGAAAACCGCGCATGATGAGGAAAGAGATAATAACAGACGCCAGGCCAATACCGACTATGACAATTGCAATACGATGAATGGAAGAAGCAAAACCCTGCTTTTGCTGCCGACTTATTCTTTTGGATATGAAGTACGAAAGGTTCAAAGGTATTGCTAACTTTTCAGCGATATTGTTCTTTCGCAAAATAGGATAACGTAAGCCGACTACCAACAACGAAATCTATACTAGCCCAAATTCATCATGAAGATATCTGGTTTCTTGACCCTTATCATATTTACTTTCTTCATCCAGTGCAGCAAGAAGGCGGGCCCTGAATCAGAATCTCCCGATTCTTCCGCTGTAAAAGCGTCCGCGCCGTCCGTTATAGTGGGTGCATCGAGGCTGGACCTGCTTTTGCCGAAGATCCAGAACAAAAATGTGGCGCTTATAGTCAACTACACCGCTACCGTGGGAGACGTTCATCTGGCGGATACGCTGAAAAGTTCAGGCGTCAACATCAAAAAAATCATGGCCCCGGAGCATGGGTTCAGGGGAAATGCCGCGAACGGGGAGCATGTGAAGGACGGCTTTGATACAAAAACAAATTTGCCGGTCGTGTCATTATATGGCAACAACAGAAAACCGACTCCACAGCAACTCTCCGACGTGGATGTAGTGATTTATGATATCCAGGATGTCGGGGTACGATTTTTTACCTACATCGGAACGCTGCACTATGTGATGGAGGCTTGTGCCGAGAACGGAAAACAACTCATTGTACTCGATCGTCCAAATCCAAATTCGGGGTATGTAGATGGACCGGTATTATCCCTCGATCATAAATCATTTGTGGGAATGCATCCGGTGCCCGTAGTGCATAACATGACCGTAGGGGAATTTGCGCGGATGATCAATGGCGAGGGATGGCTTGATGGCAAAAAGAAATGCGAGCTGGATGTTATTCCATTGGAGAATTGGGATCATAGCATGAAGTATTCGCTGCCCGTGCGACCTTCGCCAAATTTACCCAACGACCAGGCTGTGC
This sequence comes from Bacteroidota bacterium, assembly GCA_023412765.1. Classification (GTDB taxonomy): domain Bacteria; phylum Bacteroidota; class Bacteroidia; order Cytophagales; family Cyclobacteriaceae; genus Chryseolinea. Next base: position 1,682 of record JAEZBX010000064.1, on the reverse strand, counting down.
GCCTTTACCCTTCGATCTGTCTTTTTGAAGGCACAACTTTGAGTCTGGGAAGAGGAACCGATTTCCCCTTCCAGGTGATTGGACATCCTGACCTCAAAGGTTTCTCTTTTGAATTCACACCTGTTACGATACCTGGCATGGCACTAAATCCGCCTCAGGAGAACAAGTTGTGTCATGGACTCGATCTTCGTGAGGTGGCGATTCCTGACAAGATCGAACTGCATTACTTGCTTGATATGTATAAGGCGTTCCCGAAGAAAGACGAATTTTTCAACTCATTTTTTGAACGCCTTGCAGGTAATAGTGTGCTCCGTCAGCAAATTAAAGATGGCTTGACCGAGGAACAGATCCGGCGGACATGGCAAAGCGATCTTAATGCCTATAAGCAGATGCGTGAAAAATATGTGTTATACCCGTAGGCATAGGGTAGCGGATCAAATAAGGCGAATGATAGATGACAAAAGCAGAAAAGGTAAATGATATCCTTTCCATTCTGGAAAAATATTTTCCCGACCCGGAGATTCCGTTGAACCATAAAGATGCTTACACACTTTTGATATCGGTGTTACTTTCGGCACAGTGCACGGACGTCCAGGTGAATAAGACATCACCGTTATTGTTCAAGCAGGCGGACAATCCTTACGACATGCTGAAGATGAGTGTGGAGGAAATTCGGGAAATTATAAGGCCCTGCGGATTATCGCCCATGAAATCAAAAGGTATACATGGGCTCTCGAAAATATTGGTTGAAAAATATGACGGAGAGGTGCCCAACACTTTCGAAGAATTGGAAGCATTGCCAGCCGTTGGTCATAAGACCGCTTCCGTTGTGATGACGCAATGGTTTGGTGTACCCGCATTTCCGGTCGATACGCATATCCATCGACTGTCCTATCGCTGGGGCTTATCAAATGGTAAGAGCGTAGAGCAGACAGAGAGAGATCTTAAAAGACTTATTCCTGAATCTAAGTGGAACAAAGCTCACTTACAGATTATTTATTTTGGGAGAAAATATTGTCCTGCGAAAAATCACAAATGGCAGGAGTGCCCGATTTGCTCGAAGTATATGAGGAAGAGCCTTAGGAGCTGACAGCTATCAGCTGACAGCCGACAGCTGTGGTGTGGAAGGCAGAAGGCAGAAAGCTTAACGCAAAACGCTAGGGCGTGCGTTGGATTCGCTTCTCTCCAGATTTCAGGAAAGTTATCAAAATGTCCGGCCCTGAAAGGGGTCCAAGCATCAACCCGGGACTTCAGTCCCGAGTCTCCATAAAAAAACTATCAGCTAAAAAATGCTTAAAGCAGAATGCATAACGCAAAACGCTAGTGCGTACGTCTCAGCAGAAGCAGATCGCTATTCTGTCAACTGGCACGGAACGCCCGGCGCTGTAAGTGCCAAAGCAATACCCCTGGACTTCAGTCCCGGTCTCCATAAAAAAGCTATCAGCTCACAGAAAAATAATCAAGTCATTAGTTTCAAGTGCATTCAAAATTTAGATAACGTTCCCTTTTTCCTGCACTTACCTTAGACCTGGTATTCAGTCGAGGTTTGTCCTTGGATCTCTGCCGGCGCGGTGGCCCGGTCGAAATGCGGGGGTGGCCCGGAATGTGCGATGGCCAGCATATTTCGACCCACCCTTTTCTTTTTGGAACTTTTTCTTTTGGGTGAGCAAAAGAAAAAGTGG
>JAEZBX010000027.1 GCA_023412765.1 Bacteroidota bacterium | reverse complement strand
TTCGACGATTTTGTCGGCCACGTGAACACTAACTCTAATCAGGCGCTGCAAGAAAAGCATCTGCTCTTCCCGCTAACACGGCAGGAAATGGTTAATAATCCAAATCTTACTCCGCAGAACCCGGGATACGAGGGGATATAGTTTAAAGTTTAAGGTTTAAAGTTTAAGGTTTCTGATATTCCAGTGCGTACGGAATACTAAATTATGTCGTACTCCCGCGAGAGTTTGGAACTTTAAACTTTGAACTTTAAACCTTAAACTTTTTTTTCGGTACTGGATCATACCCATGCGTACCCCACGGATGGCATCGTGCAATTCGTTTCATTCCTAACCAAATCCCTTTTATAACTCCCCATTCTTGAATGGCTTCAATGGCGTATTGTGAGCACGTTGGCGAGTGCCGGCAACTGGCACCCAGCAGGGGAGAGAGGGTCCACTGATATAATTTGATTGGGAGTATAAATAACTTTTTTAGCAAGAGCTTTTATTTAGAGTTTAAAGTTTAAGGTTTAAAGTTTAAGGTTTAAGAGTTTAAGGTTTAAGGTTTCTGATATTCCAGGGGCGCGGAAATACTAATTTATGTCGTACTCCCGCGAGAGTTTGAAACTTTAAACCTTAAACTCTTAACCTTAAACAATTCAATAGTGGTTTCTGATATTCCAGTGCCTGCGGAATCCTAATATATGTCGTACACCCGCGAGAGTTTGAAACTTTAAACCTTAAACTTTTAACCTTAAACAATTCAATAGTGGTTTCTGATATTCCAGTGCGTGCGAAATACTAATTTATGTCGTACTCCCTGCGAGAGTTTGAAACTTTAAACCTTAAACTTGTAACCTTAAACAATTCAAAGTGGTTTCTGATATTCCAGTGCGTGCGGAATACTAATTTATGTCGTACTCCCCGCGAGAGTTTGAAACTTTAAACCTTAAACTTTAAACCTTAAACTATTCCAGAGTATAACTCATCTCCCCATTCTTCCCATCCATCAACTGCACGCCCATAGATTTAAGGTCATCGCGAATTTTATCGGAGAGCTTGTAGTTTTTGTCTTCCCTGGCTTTTTTGCGTAAGTCGATCAGCACTTGTATAACTCCATTGAGCAGTTCCTGGTTATGCTCTTCTTCAGCTTTTAATCCGAGAACATCCTCCATGAAACCGATATATGCATTCTTAAAATTTTCGAATGTGTGATAGTCAACTTTGTCGATGTTCACATTACCGGATTTGAAATCGTTGATTCGGCCCGACATTTCGAACAACACAGCTAAAGTTTTTGCTGTGTTGAAATCGTCACACATATTGATGTAAAGCTCGTCTACAAGTTTAAGCAGTGACTCATCCAAAGCCGTTTGTTTAATACTTCCTCCAGGATGAGTCAGTTTCTTTGCCAGTACCAACGCGTTCGAAAGTTTTTTGAAACCCTTCTCCGCAGCGTTCAGCGCTTCGTTAGAAAAGTCCAGCGTGCTGGAATAGTGCGATTGCAGCATAAAGAACCTCACGGTCATGGGCCCATAACCCTTTTCCAAAAGAGAATGATTACCGCTGAACAACTCGCGTGGCAGAAATGAATTCCCCAGCGACTTGCTCATTTTTTGTCCGTTAACGGTAAGCATATTCGCATGAATCCAGTAATTGACAGGATTCTTTCCGGTGGCACCTACGGATTGCGCTATTTCACATTCGTGATGAGGAAACTTTAGGTCGATCCCTCCACCATGGATATCGAATGTTTCGCCGAGATACTTTGTGCTCATAACCGTGCATTCGATGTGCCATCCGGGAAAGCCGTCACTCCACGGAGAGGGCCACCGCATGATGTGAGATGGTGATGCTTTTTTCCAAAGCGCGAAATCAACCTTATTTCGCTTTTCATCCTGGCTGTCGAGTTTGCGTCCGCTCTCCATCAACTCTTCGACTACACGCCCGGACAAAATTCCGTAGTTGTGCTGTTCGTTGTATTTTAAAACGTCGAAATAAACAGAGCCATTTACAACATATGCAAAACCTTCGTTGATGAGCTTTTTTGTTATTTCAATTTGTTCTATGATATGGCCAGTCGCTGAGGGCTCAATGCTCGGTGGAAGCAAATTAAACTGTCGCAATACATGGTGAAAATCTTCAGTATAATTCTTGACAATTTCCATAGGCTCCAACTTTTCAAGACGCGCCTTCTTTGCAATTTTATCCTCGCCCTCGTCATCATCATTTTCAAGGTGCCCAACATCGGTGATGTTTCTGACATATCGAACATTATAGCCCAGGTGTCGCAAGAAGCGGAATATTACGTCGAAGGAGAGAAAAGTCCGGACGTTGCCAAGATGAACGTCACTGTAAACAGTGGGCCCACAAACATACATACCAACGTGGCCTGGGTTTAATGGTTTAAACAATTCTTTCTGGCCACTCAATGAGTTGGTAATGTACAGCGGGTATTTGTCGTAATTCATGCTCAAAAGGCGGCAAATTAATATTTTATTGAGGAATTATACGACCGTTGCTAAAAGGGATATAGAGATAAAACACGCAGAAAAGAAATGTTGCAAACGTGTGCGGTATCGATTACGAAAAAAAAATTTCCATTTTAGGACACTGATTATCATAAATCAATTACATTCGAAAAGCCATAAACGTGAGAAAGCCCAAATTGTTTTCGCGTTCTTGGTTCGTAACTAACCATATTAAACCCAAACTTATGACTATGAAAAAACTCTACAAGAGGTTGAGTTTGTCATTAGCAGTGCTGCTAATGTTGTCATCTGCAGTCCTCGCCCAGGAACGGGTGGTGAACGGCACGGTGACTGATGAAAATGGAGATTCCATGCCGGGGGTGAACATCCTCGTCAAGGGAACGTCGACTGGAACTGCGACGGACGCAGATGGAAAATTTAGTATCTCTGTTCCTGGAAACGATGCCGTACTCGTTTTCACATTTATCGGCTACGGAACTACTGAAGTAGCCGTGGGAAGCCGTACAACGGTTGACCAAGCAATGACCCCCGATCAGACCTCACTGGATGAAGTGGTTGTAACGGGTTATGGTGTTGACAAGCGAAGAGAAATCGCTGGCGCCGTATCCATCGTTAAGGCCAAAGACTTAACTGTGACCCCAACGGGTAACGTTGAGCAATTGTTACAGGGAAGAATTCCTGGTGTTACCGTAATCACGAACGGACAGCCAGGTAGTACAGCTCAAATTCGTGTGCGTGGCTTCGGTTCTTTCGGAGGTAATGCACCGCTGTACGTTGTTGATGGTGTGCCGGTAGAATCTGTTGACTTCCTTAACCCCGATGACATTGAAACTACTACAGTACTGAAAGATGCCGCATCAGCTTCTATCTATGGAGCACGGGCAGCTTCCGGTGTGATTGTTTATACAACAAAGAAAAGCAAGAGAAATCAAAAGCTTTCTGTTACCTACGATGGTATGATTGGTTTTACCGATCCTGGAAAGGGGATTGATATGATGAATCCTACCGATTTTGCAGAATGGACCTGGAATGCTCAGCGTCATACCGAAGATGCCAACGCAGCTGCTGAAGGCCGCCCCGTTGATTATGCATCTCACTTAGCTGACTTCAATCACCCTCAATTTGGTGGCGGGCTGAATCCGGTAATTCCTGACTACCTCACCGTTGGTGGAAGCTCTGGCGTTACTGGTAATGTTAATCTTGAGGACCACAGAGCTCTTTATAATGTTGACCCTCGCAAAGGCTCAACTTACCAGGTTATCAAGGCAAACAAGCAAGGTACTAACTGGTATGATGAAATTACAAGAACTGCGCCTCTCCACAGGCATACACTGGGATTCATGGGCGGAGCTGACACATATACATTCTATGTCGGCTTGAGTGCACAAGAACAAGATGGTATTCTTTTGGAACAGGATTTCAAAAGATATGCAGCACGTATTAACTCTGAATTCGATGTCCTGAAGGGTTTTAGGATTGGTGAGAATTTACAGTTTACCTACAGGTCCGCACGCAACATTACTGGTGATGGTGGTGGTATAGGATCTGCCGATGACGAAAACGATATTCTTTCTGCGTTCCGTATGCCTACAATCATCCCGGTTTACGACGAGTTTGGTGGCTACGCTGGAACAGTTGCAAAAGGATTTAACAACCCAAGAAATCCACGTGCTGGCCGCGATGGTGGAAAAGACAATGAAGTTTTCGAAACCGCATTATTCGGTAACGTTTATGCCGAGTTGGACGTGTTGCCTGGCTTGACTGTCCGTAGCAGTCTCGGTGGACGTTATTACAGTGGCTTTGGTCTTGGATACAGCCGCTGGCAGTATGAAAATTCCGAAAATAACTCAGCGTTCGGCTTCAACCAGTTTCAAAGTTATGGCTTATCATGGGTGTTGACCAATATTGCTACTTACAAGAAGCAATTCGGCGACCACAACGCAGAAATTATGGTGGGTCAGGAGGCATTGAACACTGGTAGAGGCTGGAATTCAAGCCAGAATGGTTTGAATCCTTTTAGCTGGGATACCGAATTTATCAGCATGACCAACGTAACGCCGAACCCTGCACAAAGTAACAAGTTCAACGGTGTAAACTTTACCTCCCTTTTCGGTAGTGTGAAATATACCTTCAAAGACAAGTATATCATTGGTGGTGTCATACGTCGCGATGGTTCATCCCGCTTCGGCGCCAACAACCGCTACGGCGTGTTCCCGGCAGCATCTGTTGCATGGAGAATTTCAGCTGAACCATTCATGCAGGGAGTTTCCTTCATCAGTGATTTGAAAATCCGCGGAGGTTATGGAACATTGGGTAACTCAAACAACGTTCCTCCTACAAACCAATACACGCTGTATGGTGGTGACCAGGGAAATTCAGGGTTTGACATCGGTGGTAGCAATAGCAGCGCGACGATCGGTTATTACAGAAATCGTATTGGAAATCCGGATGGAAAATGGGAAACCAGTATTACTTCAAATATTGGTATAGACGCCTTGTTATTTGATGGAAAGGTTGATATCGTCCTTGACGTTTGGAGAAAGGATACGAAAGATCTCCTCATGCAGGTACCTATCTCTGCTGTAAACGGATACAATGCCGCAGCTCCTACGGTGAACATTGCCAAGATGCTTAATCAAGGTATCGACGTTTCGATCACCACAAAAGGTAACATAAACCCTCAGTGGAACTATGAAGTTAACGTCTCTGCTGCATGGCTTCACAATGAAATCTCTGAATTGCCTCCTGGACAAACTTATATCACTACGATTAACCCAGGCTACCGCGGTATCAACCCGATCCGTAACCAGTTAAATCAGTCGATTTCATCTTTCTTCGGATATGTCGTTGACGGTTTATGGCAATCCAATGAAGAGGTTGCCCAGGCCGGCGGTAATGATTACCAGTCCGGAGCAGCGCAAGGCCGCTTCAGATACCGCGATGTTAACAACGATGGTAGAATCAGCGATGCAGACAGAACATGGTTGGGAAGTCCTGTACCAAAGTTCACTGGTGGGCTTAACTTCACTCTAAAGTATTCCAACTTTGATTTGGTAGCATATGTCTACACCTCTTTGGGCAATGAAATTTTCAACGTATCAAGATGGTTCACTGACTTCTATCCTTCATTCCAGGGTGCTGCCATTGCAGAACGCGTTAAGGGTTCATGGACGACTGAGAACAGGGGAGCAGAAATTCCCATTTTCGAAAGTGCTTCCAACTTCAGCACTAATACGCAAGCGAGCTCTTACTATATTGAGGATGGATCTTACCTACGTCTGCAAAACGTAACGCTTGGGTATACACTGCCAACGGCGATGCTGAGCCGCCTTAAGATGACCAAGCTTCGCGTGTTTGGTTCAGTTAACAACTTATTCACTATCACTGGCTATGAAGGTCTGGATCCGTCAGTCGGTGGCGCCGCAGATACCAACTTTGGTATTGACTTAGGTAACTATCCGATCACACGGAGCTTTACATTCGGTGTTAACCTTGGATTCTAAAATATTATCAAAGACATGAATAGTATGAAAAAGATATTAAGAAGTAAAATAGTGTGGGGAACCCTGTCGGTGATACTATTATTGTATGCCTGCCAGGATAGCTTTCTCGATGTACGAGCTCCCGGAGTTTTGGATCAGTCAGTACTGAACACCACCCTTGGTCTTGAACGCGCATTGATTGCCGCTTACTCCCAGGTTAATGGTCGTGCAAATCGTATGGGTAGTCCATCAAATTGGGTTTGGGGAAGTATCCGCGGTGGTGAAGCCAACAAAGGTACAGACCCTGGTGATTTCTCAGACATTAATCCAATTCAGCGCTTCGAAGCGCTCTCCACGCAGGGCGTTATCAACGACAAATACAATGCAAACTATGAACTTGTTGCTCGCGCAAACTCAGTATTGGTACTTGTAGGCAAGGCGGCAGAGGATGTAACTGAAGAAACCAAGACTTCAATGGCGGCACAAGCCAGATTCTTAAGAGGTCACGCATACTTCGAACTTAAGAGAGGGTTCAATAACACTCCTTATGTTGATGAAACGATTGACTTCCCTGCAACAGGAGATGTTAAAAACGATGTTGAGCTTTGGCCAAAGATCGAAGCTGATTTTCAATTTGCTTACGAAAATCTTCCCGAAACTCAAGGACAGGTTGGAAAAGTAAACAAGTGGGCGGCTGCTGCATATCTTGCTAAAGTGTACATGTATCAGCATAAATTCGCGGAAGCGAAAGCGCTTTTCGACTTGATCATTCCTCCAGCGTATGGTGGAACCGGAACAGGGCAGACTTCAAATGGTAAAACCTATGGATTGGTACCTCTGTACGCCAACATCTTCAAGGCATCTAATGATAACCACGAAGAATCAGTGTGGGCATATCAGGCAGCAGCTGGTACAGGTAGCGTTAACAACGCGAATCCTGAGTTCGACTTAAACTGGCCATATAACACAGGTGCTGATGGACCTGGTAACTGCTGCTCATTCTTCCAGCCTACATTCGAAATGGGTAACTCCTTCAGAACATCAGGTGGTCTTCCGCTATTGGATGATGGAACTGGTCCATACGATCCTGCTTACAATTTGCCTGCAAACGAATTGAAGACTGATATGGGTCTTGAGTCTGCTGATCCTTTCACACCTGATACAGGCGAACTTGATCCCCGTATAGATCACTCTATTGGTCGCAGAGGTATACCTTATCTCGATTGGCAAGATTTCCCTGGGAAGGCATGGATACGTAATCAGCCTAATGCCGGTCCATACCAAACCAAGAAATATGCTTACTACAAGTCTGATCGTGGTAGCTTCCAGGATAACAGCTCATGGACTCCTGGTTACACCGCTATCAACTACACTATCATACGCTTTGCTGACGTGCTTTTAATGGCAGCAGAAGCAGAGATCGAAGCAGGTGATCCTGAAAGAGCTCGCGAACTCGTTAATTACGTTCGCGCAAGAGCTGCAAACCCTGCTGGTTTTGTAATGAAGGGTGGTGCACCTGCAGCTAACTATGTGATCAATGAATATCCTGCTGGCGGCTGGGCAAAGGATGATGCAACTCGCGAGAAAGTTAGATTCGAGCGCAAGCTTGAGCTTTCAGGCGAAGGGCATCGTTTCTATGACCTGATCCGGTGGAGTGGTTTCTGGGGTGGTACTCCAAACGACTACGCAGAGAGAGTTCTCGACGCATACCTGACATACGAAGCACCAAAGATCCCTTCAGGTGCGTTCACAGGAACGAATTTCAACAGAAATGAAGACGAGTTACTCCCGCTTCCACAAGGACAAATAGACTTGAAGCCTGGCATTTTGACGCAGAACTTCAATTATTAATTCTGAAAATTCTATTCTTTCAAATAAGGCCAATGTAAATTGGCCTTATTTTTTTATACTTGATCATGAGGATAAATTTCATTTCAACGCTTGGTATCATTTGCATTTTCTTAACTCTTACAAATTGCGAAAAAAAACCGAAGACGCTATTTTCGCTGAAAGACCCTGATGATACTGGAATTTACTTCAACAACCTGGTCACTGAGACCGATTCTTTCAACATCCTGTCATACGAATATATTTACAACGGTGGGGGTGTAGGCATCGCCGATTTCAACAATGATCAGAAACCGGATATATTTTTCAGTGGTAACCAGGTGCCCAATAAGCTCTATCTTAATCAGGGCAATTTTAAGTTCAAGGATATTTCTGAGACAGCAAATGTTAATGTTAACGGAAGGTGGAATTCTGGCGTTGCTGTCGTGGATATCAACAATGATGGATGGATGGATATCTATGTCTGTGCCACCACGCATCTGGACCCTGAAAAACGGAAGAATATGCTCTTTGTCAATCAGGGAGCCGATGGAAATGGCCAACCAGTGTTTAAAGAAATGGCCGCTGACTACAAGATCGACTATGACGGCAATAGTATTACTGCCGCATTTTTCGATTACGACCGCGATGGTGATCTTGACCTCTACATTCTTGAAAACCAAAAGCTTACCAATGCGCCTACAAATTATAGAGCTAAGATAATGGATGGCTCTGCTGCAAATAATGACCGGCTTTTTCGTAACGAGGGCAACGGCACATTTGCCGATGTGACAATGTCGGCAGGCATAGTCTACGAGGGTTACGGATTGGGGCTTGCAATATCGGATGTTAATATGGATGGCTGGCCGGACGTTTATGTTTCCAACGACTACCTCTCCAATGATTTGCTTTACATCAATAACCGGAATGGAACATTTACCAATAAGATCGCTGAGTTTGTCGGGCACCAAAGCCAGTTCTCAATGGGAAATGATGCAGCAGACATTAACAATGATGCAATGCCGGATATCATCACGCTCGACATGCTACCGGAAACCAATGATCGAAAGAAAACCACCATCGGGAACAAAAGTTATCTGACTTACATACACAATGAACAGTTTGGATATGAGTACCAGTATGTGCGGAATATGCTGCACCTGAATAACGGTCTGGATGCAAACATTAAGTTCAGCGAAATCGGTCAGCTATCGGGAATATATCAAACGGAGTGGAGCTGGTCTCCGCTATTTGCTGACTTTGACAACGACGGCCATAAAGACGTGATGATTACAAATGGATTTCCCAAAGATATTACGGATAAGGATTTTGCCAACTACCGGGCGGACGTTGGAAATGTTGCAAGTCATCGATTGCTGATCGACTCTATTCCGATTATTAAAATACCGAATTATGCTTTTAAAAATAATGGCGATCTGACTTTCGCTGACGTAACCAGCAAGTGGGGCATGGCGACGCCTTCATTTTCAAATGGTGCTGCGTTCGCAGACCTGGACAATGATGGTGACCTGGATTACGTCATTAATAATATCAACGACATCGCTTTTGTTTATGAGAATACGTTATACAATTCGGATCAGCAAAATGAGGCGGTAACGAAAAACTACATCAAGATCAAGTTGGCAGGTCCACCTTCTAACGTTGGGGCTATTGGTTCTAAGATTAGTCTTTTCTATGATTCGGGCAAAGTACAATACCAGGAACATTCAGTTTATAGGGGATTCCTCTCATCAATGGAAGGCTCCCTGCATTTTGGGCTCGCGGACAATTCAGCGGCAGATTCAATAATTGTGGAATGGCCGGATGGAAAACTGTCACGACTTGGCAAGACTGAGACAGGCAAAGAAATTGTCGTCGAATATAAATCGGCTGTCGACAATTCAACACCTCGGGGTAAAAATATGCAAAAGTTGTTCGTTGAAATTTCTTCCCGAGCGCTATCCTTTAAGCATGCCGAGGATGATAAGATCGACTATAATTTGCAGCGAACATTGCCGCACAAATTTTCGCAGTCAGGGCCAGGCCTCGCAGCTGGCGATATAAATAATGATGGTTTGGATGATATCATCATCGGTGGCCCTGCCCTCTACAATCATGTAATATTTAAGCAGAAGCGCGATGGAACTTTCTCCACAGATAGTAGAATCGGAAAAAACATTGGCAAGATCAGCGAGGATTTAGGACTGTTATTGTTTGATGCAGATAATGATTCTGACCTGGATTTGTATGTGGTAAGCGGAAGTATTGAATCCCAGGAAGAAAGTGCTTACCAGGACAGGTTGTACCTAAACGATGGAAAGGGCGGATTCTCGATTGACACTGATGCCCTTCCACAGATAACCTCAAGCGGTTCTTGCGTACGCGGTGCAGATTATGATGGTGACGGTGATATTGATCTGTTTGTTGGAGGAAGGGTAGTCCCGGCAAGTTACCCGACACCCGCCAAGAGCTATGTGTTAAGGAATGATCGCGGAAAATTCACTGACGCGACCGCAACGGTATGCCCATTGCTCGATTCCTTGGGAATGATTACGGATGCATTATGGACGGACTTTAATAATGACGGAAAAGTTGATCTGGTGATTGTCGGCGAATTTATGCCAATTACATTTCTTGTTAATGGAAATGGAAAGTTCGCTAAGGTTGATAATTCAGGTATCGAGAACTTGACTGGATGGTGGAACAGCATAACAGGAGGGGATTTTGACAATGATGGAGATATCGATTATGTAGCAGGAAATTTAGGGCTGAACAATAATTATCAGGTAACGAAAGAGTGGCCTTTGAAAATATATGCGAAGGACTTTGATGGTAATGGGAGTGTCGATCCTGTACTTGCATGTTATATGCGGGTATCAATGAATAGTGAAGAGCGTAAGTTATTCCCCATACATTTTTGGGATGAGATCAATTCTCAGAGTCCTAAATTCAGACAAAAATATTCGCGCTACCGTCAATATAGTAAAGTAACAATTGATCAATTGCTTCCGGCCGAAGAACTTGAAGGAGCCATAATTTTGGAAGCGAACCACATGGCATCCAGTTACATTGAAAACCTGGGGAATAATAAATTTAAGATAAGCGAGTTACCAACGCTTGCTCAGAGCGCTCCAATCAATGGCATGAATTTGATTGATGTAAACGGTGACGGAAACCTTGATATCGTTGCCATAGGCAATGACTACGGGAACGAGGTTTTTGCTGGACGTTTCGATGCATTTACTGGCTTGATTTTATTGGGTGATGGAAAAGGCTCCTTTAAGCCGATGTCTTCTGCACAAACTGGTTTTTACGTGCCCGGTGACGCTAAGTCTCTAATAAGGATCAATAATAGTGTAGGCACACCGTTGTTAGTAGCGGGTCAGAACCGTGATAGTATCCGGGTTTTTGCTCTCAACAGTGGTGATTCAGAAATGATCAAACTGCAGCCAGGAGATAGTTACGCTGAAATTTTATCTGCTGATGGCAAAAAGCAGCGGGTTGAATTCTATTATGGCTCCGGATATCTTTCACAATCCGCAAGAAGTTTCGCCGTACCGCGGGGAGCTACAGATATTAAGATATACGATTTCGCCGGTAAGGTGAGAAGCGGTCAACCCTCGGCGGTTAGGGCAGGGAAATAGGGAGAAAATTGCGATTAAGGAATCTGAATAACATTGTGAGAAGCTAGAACGAAGGTATGTGTAAATCAGTACCGCACTTCTCGTTTAGTTGCTCTATGACATATTTGCACAATGTTGGTGAATGTATTTCCTCCGTTTGATGCATAAAAAAATACAATTCCTGCAGACCGCCTTCCATCCATGATTTGATGCGCTGGATCCATGCATCGACTCTCGTATAATCAGAGGGATGTAAATTGTTCCCTACAAAACGAATAAAGGCTACCGGTGTGGTTAAGCGCATGTGGACACAGTCCCTCCTCCCTGCCGCATCTGTTATGATCGAACCCACGTTGGAGCGTTCGAACATTGAAAATATTTTTTCGAATGCCTCCGGTTCCGCGTACCATTGGGCATGGCGCAGTTCAATAAATAGTTGAAGGTCACTCGGTAGCAACGATATAAATGTCTCGAATCTATCAATTGATTTCAGCCCCATCGCAGGATGCGGCATTATAAAAACAGGTCCAAGCTTTTCTTTGAAACCGCTAATACCTTTCAGGAAAACGTCGGTAAGCTCCTTTACATCTTTAAGTCGCTTGAGGTGTGAAATTTTATCTGTGAATTTCGGCGAGAACTTGAAACCATCTCCAACTTCGGATGCCCAACCTGATGTTTGTGAAATTGTTGGGAACCGATAGAAGGTAGCGTTCAGCTCGATGGAATTGAAGTGCTGAGCATATAGTTTAAGGAAGTCTTCCTCTTTTGTGCCTTCAGGATAAACTTTTCCTATCCAATCTTTACGGCCCCACTTGGCGCAACCCACATAAACTTTGGGTTTAACAGGAGTTTGTTTTCCAAGCAAAGTTGATGTTGCAGCATGGTCGGCAGGCAAGGTAAAATCTACACCGCTAAGGTCTATTTCCGTTACTTCTCCAAATTTCATGGATTGAATATACGAATGTATTTTTCAAGGGTGTTATGGATTGGATTGCTCGGGTCTGAGATTCAAACGCCATCTCGCCTTCAATTTGTTTGACAATTGTTTGTAAAAATCGTCACCGTCCGGATGGATTGATGCGTTAGGAGGCTCCTAGCGGAGCCTACGCTTCGATCCTAAACGGTGCTACAAACAGGTGGCTCCTAGCGGAGCCTCACGCCTGATGAATTGCATACATAACAACGAGGTTATAAATGGGGATTATACAAGGCTCGATGTTGCAAAAATTCTTTGTCCCTGTAGTCGATCGAATCATCCACTCTATCAAGTGCCTTGCTTGTTGTGAAACAGTGTGCAACCGCTGGAGGCTCCGTTAGGAGCCTCCTATTTGTAGGCACAAAATGTGGATAGGACAGAGGCTCCATCGGAGCCCCCTGTTTAATTTGTTTGATTGCTACGAAGCTCAAATGTTTCTCTCCGATTTCGTTGCGCCTGGCGTCCTTGCGGTAAATTTTCCCGATCAAACCTTCGTGAGATTCATCTCAAAAAATTTCATCCACGTTGTTCCATTGTCATTCGAGAACTGACCAATTTCATTCCATGTCTTCTTAACAGGATCGATAGTGATGAAATATTTTATTTTCCCATTCGGAATGTCAAATCCCCACTCGTATTTATTGTCTTCAATTACTTTTAACTGTGCCGCCGTACTTTTACCATCCTTAAGGTAGGTTTGAAATTTGTAGTCACCGCTTGCAGGGTCATAGGATAGTATAGCCATGGCGTGATGTACTACTATGGATTGATTTGTCTGCGGATCAATTGACTTTCCAATACCCTCAATCAACATAACGGTTCCATCTAGCTTGTATTGCAACGACTCGTCTACCGTAGATTTTTTGGCAGGTCCAGGTCCCATTTGGGTAGAACCTTCACCTTTCCATTGTCCTTCCCAAAACTTAAACAACGCCATCTTTTGCTTGTACATTTCTGGCGAAGGCTGGGCGAATGATACTGAATGCATAGCTGCTAATAGCAACATAGTTGAAATGTAGTTTTTCATTTGTAAACTGGTTTATAATGTAAACTATATGGATAAAAAATTAACGTAGTCAGGGATCCATTTGATTGTCGTGGGCCAATTTTCTAATCTTTCAATTTTCAATTTTCCAAACTCATTTGTTTATGTATTGCTTTAGAGTATTGACGTATTCCTCAAAAGCTTTAATTCCTTTCTTGGTAATCTTGCATGTCGTTACAGGTTTCTTTCCCTTGAAATATTTTTCAATCGTCAAATAGCCGGCTTCAGATAATTTATCGAGTTGAACACTAAGGTTACCTGCAGTGCTATTCGTCTTCTCCTTTATAAAAATGAACTCCGCTGATTCCAGACTTATCAACAACGACATGATTGCTAACCGCAGCTGTGAATGCAGCAGCGGATCAAGTTCTTTGAACATCTCCCTCTGTTTTATTCCGAAGTAATAGTCCTGGCACCAAATGTCCACTTATTACCGCCACTGCACCTACCAGGTATTGCCAGGGCCCCTGGGAAAGAAAACAGATGATACCAAAGATCCAAAACAAGATTCCTCCGACGGTAAGGGGTCGGAATTTGATTATCACGCCTGAAACGAATGCCGGCACAGCACTGATGAGCAGGATCACTGGGTTCAATTGATAGTTAATCTTAAATCCAAACATAACGATACCCAAAATTACTACTCCGTAACTGTACCAAAGAAGAGCATTGATGTGATCCAGATGAGTGCTCATTGTTGCTTCCTTGCGATGTTTCAAGCTGATATAAATACTAGCTATCCACGCAGGTATCGTGGCAAGCCAAACAACATATGGTCGTGGGTAATCGAGCATCATAAGTGTAAACATACCCAAATTGGCTACTGCGATGGTACACCCCCACAAAATGAGGTAAATGGCGCTCCTTTGCACATTTCCTTTTGCCTGGCGGATCATCTTTGTGATGAGTTCCAGGCTTTGCTCGGTTGATAAAGATTGGTTTTCTGCTTCCATAAGCTATTATACGGTAAATTTATAAACTAGTTTATAAAATAAACTATAATAATCAAAAATATGTACGCCTTTAATTTTATGTTCACTTACTTGCCCTCAAAACGTCCACAACCTTTTCAAGATGTTTACTGGTATAATAGAAGCTATCGGAGAAGTATTAGAAGCAAACACGGTACAGGGGAACAAACATTTTAAAATTCAAAGTCCCATAAGCGCAGAACTTAAAGTGGATCAGAGTGTTTCTCATGATGGAGTGTGTCTGACTGTAGTCAAGATCGAAGACCATTGTCACTGGGTAGTTGCCATAGACGAAACGCTGCAAAAATCCAGCTTATCTTCCGTGAAACGCGGAGACAAAATAAATCTTGAACGTTGTATGATGAACAACGGTCGTTTTGATGGACACATTGTTCAGGGCCATGTAGACCAGACCGGCGTAGTTAAATCCATTTCAGATGCGAATGGAAGTTGGTTGTTTACGATAGAATACGATCCAAGTTGGGGGAATATAACAGTGGAGAAAGGCTCGGTTGCGGTTAACGGGGTTAGTTTAACCTGTTTTGAATCTCGCGACGCAGAGTTCACGGTTGCTATAATACCCTATACCTATGAACATACAAATTTTCATCGCCTTGCGGAGGGAAGCGTAGTCAACCTGGAATTTGATATAATAGGCAAATACGTCAGAAGGCTGCTTCAGACTCAGGGCCGCGTAAAATTTGAGAATAAGTCTATAACCTAAATCCAACAAATTATGCTAGATCAACTCGTGAATCTCGTACGACAAAATGCTGAAGAAAGTATTGTCAAGAATCCAGCTGTGCCCAATGAGGCTAATGACGAAGCTATCAAAGATGTCGCTTCTCAAATCTTTAATGGTTTGAAAGGACAAGCGAGTCAAGGCAACTTACAAGACCTCATGGGGATGCTCCAGGGCGGCGGTCAATCGGCCATCCAGGGAAACCCCCTTACGTCTTCGCTTGTTTCCAATATCACCAGTAACTTGGCCGCTAAGTTTGGGATATCGCCGCAGGTCGCTTCCGGCATTGCGAGTACCTTGATACCAATGGTGATGAAACAATTTGTTGACAAGACGAACGATCCCGACGACAAAGATTTTGATTTACAAGATGTCGTCAAAAGTGTCACGGGAAATAGCAACGTAGGGGATATACTATCGCAGTTCACAGGCGGCAAAGGCTCGGCTGCCAGTGTATTAGGCAATCTTTTCAAATAATAAAGCCGAATTCATATTCGGATTTGCACTTTATAGTAGGCTCAGCTTGTTTTCGAGTGCAACTCCGAATATGGATTGAAATTATCCTGACGAAGGAATCCTCCTTCGTTCGTCCCAAATTTTTAACCACTGCGTAAACCTAAAGCTCAGCCATCCACATGCAATACCGACAACCGCCCCAACCATAATATCACCCGGGTAATGTACGCCCAGGTATATTCGTGTATAAGACATAAACGCAGCCCAAGCAAAAAGCCAGGGAACCCAAGCCTTTATGTTTCTTAACCAAAGGAAAAAGAATGTTGCCGCGCCAAAAGTGTTTGCTGCATGGCTGGACGCGAATCCAAATTTCCCTCCTTTGTAACCGTTCACAATATGGAGCCATTCCTCAAGCGATGGCTCCTGCGAAGGTCTGAGTCGCGCGAAATATGGTTTCATAAGACTGGCAGTGATCTGATCAGCTAAAAGTATGGTTAATGCCAAACCTAATAAAATGATCCACACCTCTCGCTTATATTCTTTGATAATTACATACAACATAAATAAATAGAGGGGAACCCAGGCAACGGTCTCAGTTAGGACAAGCATTACAGGATCTAACCATGGCTGGTGTAAGCCATTAAAGAAACGGAGAACATCCTTATCAAACTCTATCAATTGATCGATCATGATTGTGCAACGAAGCCGGTTTTACGTTTTCGCCGTGGATCCATTCAATCGTCTCTTGTTCGGACCGGAACGACTTATAACGAATTCCAAATTTACTGATATTTGCTTCAATTGCATCCAAATAGTCCTGAGTAGTGAGATCGCTTTCAAAAGGCTGGATAGCAGCAATTCTCTTTAAACCATTCTTAGCTGCTTCCGGTAATATCGTTGTGAGCATCCAGAATTGATCATCCTTATCGACATGTCCCTGATGGGAAATATTAGAAACCCACGTTGGTGTATTATATGCGGCCAGAAATTCTAATGCCTTCGAAAACACTTTCCGATATTGTTCACTTGTCACAGGGCCTTGCCAGGTCACGCCAGTCGAATTGGTTGTTGCATCGAAAATGATTTTTGCATACGGCTCGTCCAACAGAATTTGTCTTTGTAAGTTCTCGGGTTTTGGAAGGCGCAATGTGAATTGTGTGAATTTGTTCAGCTCGCTTTCAACCTGAATAGTGCCTCCGAGCGCTTCACATTGAAGTTTGACAAGATACAGGCCCA
The DNA here is from genome assembly GCA_023412765.1 of Bacteroidota bacterium. Classification (GTDB taxonomy): domain Bacteria; phylum Bacteroidota; class Bacteroidia; order Cytophagales; family Cyclobacteriaceae; genus Chryseolinea. Next base: position 39,112 of record JAEZBX010000027.1, on the reverse strand, counting down.
ACCCTCTGCCTTCAACATGGCGATGAAATCTACGGTATAGTTTGAATAAATCATCCTTATGTGTGTTCAGATCTATGCCTAACCCGTTATCTTTTACGGTAAGTAAGAAATGATCGTCATATTCGTCAGTCGATATTTCCACAACGGGTAGCTGGTCGAGAGAGCGATATTTTATACTGTTGCTAATGAGGTTGTACAGTATACTGTGGATCATTGGCTTTACCGAATAGATTATCTCGCATCTGCTAAAATCAGTTCTGAATTCGACGTGATGAGTATAGATCTCGTTTTCTAGTATGTCATGCACAGCCTTAAACTCCTCTTCAAGAGCAACCTTCTGCCTGATCTGAAAGATATCCTGCCGTATATCTATTATTTTGATAAGATCTTTGATGATGGTGTCCAAATTTTCTGTCGACGCCTGAATATGCCTGAATATCTCAGCGTTTTCTCCCGTCATACTTTTCGAATCGACCAATGCAATCAAGCCCAGTAAACTTGCAACAGGACCGCGAAGGTTATGTGAAACAGAGAAGGAAAATTGCCTTAGCTCGTTGTTATGCTTTATTAATTCAGTGTTGGTCTCAGTCAAGATATTGTTTGCCTCAACCAACTCGGATTGCAAGCTTAGATTTTTTAGTAACAATTGTTTGCGCTGGCCTTCTATTATTTGGTTAGCATCCCATAGTCTGTCTTGATTCATCTGTAGGATGTTACTCTGTTCCACTATCTCCGCATTCTTCAATTGGATCTCGGCATTTTTTAACAATAAGTTTTCGTTTGCATCATTTAGCTGCTTTATCAATACTGCATTCTTGTTTTCAGAGCTTTCCGAAAGTTTTTTCAAGAATATAATGTGCGCCATTAAAGCCCAGTACACCAGGAAGATTACAATATTGGTGAAATAGTAATTCATCACTTTCAATTTGTCTTGCTGATAAGGAACTCCGAACGCAGAGTGCAATGGATCGTACCCCATTAGCAAAAGGAATCCAAATAATGAGCAGGTGATAAGATATTTTTTCTCCTGAAGAGAAAACAATACCCAAGGAATGATGCAGCTTCCGAGAATTACAATCCTGAATGTGAAGTAATCTAATTCCTGCTGGTGGTCATAATAAAGTATCTTGGAATAGATTGATAGCACAGTTGTGATCAGTGGGATAACCATGCTTATCCAGATTCGGGCGGTATCGTTGTAGCCCTTGCTATTCAAAGGGATCACCGCCAGACAGGAGATTCCAATTGCTGGAATTGCAAAGGTCACAAAGTTCCAGTCGTACCAGATATAGTACATGACAAAAAGAATCATGCACGCCAGAAATAACACAAGACCTATTGAATTCGAAAGCACAATACCCCTTTTTTCCGGGGCCGATTTCGATTGCAACGTCCCACAGAAAATCAGGAACTTGAAAAGATTTGGCAGAGAGGAGGTCTTCATTCTTTCAGTTCAATATCCGCTTTGACACTTTATAGCTGAGTTACCGCAGTGTAGCAACAGTCGTCTCAGATGCATGACTACTATTTAATGCCCTAATTCGCTGCAACAAATGTATAAGTCCTTAACACGCCAAGTTTCGACAACCGTTAGAACCAAAGGCTTGAACGGGCAATTCGACTTATAGTTGCGCAAGATAGTACTTCATATAAGGCAATTGAGTAAGCAATTGTTGGAAAAAAATAAAAAAATGGCCAGGTATGTATTGCAAACGCTTTCTGTTGACGAGAAATGCCTATGAAGCACAGCAGGGAGAGTAAAAACTTACTTTATATTGTATCCCTGTAATCATTTATCCTAAACCAACATGGAGAAGTTTGACCTGGCTGTAATTGGGGGTGGTCCCTCCGGATACGCTGCAGCGATGCGCGCCCTTGACTTTAGAAAGAGCACCTTACTAATTGAAAAAAAGGCCCTTGGTGGGGCAGGAGTGACTAATGGAGCCTTATCCTCAAAGACATGGTGGGAATTATCACGGCAAACGGCCTCATTTCGAAAAAATTTGAAACGTTTCAATATAGAAGTGCCTAGCATAAACTATGGCGAAATCCAGGCTGAAGTTATGCGCGCAGTTGATGAGCGCATGGATATTCTTCAGGATCACCTTGAAAAAATAAAGGATTCCGATTTCAAAGGGTTGTTAACATTTAAGAACGGGAAAGCGCGGCTTGTAAGCAAGAATGAAATTGAGATTACCACGGGAGAAGGCGCACCGGAAAAGGTATTCGCCGATCATATCATATTAGCCACAGGAAGCAGACCGCGCTACCTTCCGGAAATACCGATCGACGAGGAAATAGTTATGACCAGCGATGGCATCGAAAAAATGAAGGACTTTCCGGAGAGTTTGGTTATCGTAGGCGCTGGTGTTATCGGATGTGAATATGCAACGATATTTTCAGGCTTTGGAAAAACAAAGGTGTCGTTGATCGACAAGGGAGCACGCATCTTGCCTTTTGAGGATGAAGATGTGGTTCGCGTGATTGAAAGAAACATGGAAAATAGTGGTGTGCTTGTCCACCGAAACTCCCACCTTATACGCATGGAGATCAAAAACGGTCGGGTGGAGTATGAGATTGAGTACGACGATAAAACGAAGGCAACATTCAATGTGGAGAAAGCACTCATTTCAGTAGGACGGGTACCGAACTACGAAGACTTGTGGGACACGTCAGTTCCTATAACCATTAACAAACGAGGCATCGAAGATAATGACACGCAGACCAACATTGCGAATATCTATGCCGTTGGCGACATCACGGCTGATATTTCTCTTGTGAATGTTGGTGAACTGGAAGGCCGCTATGCTGTAGAAAAGATTTTTGGGTGTCCAAGGAAAAAACTCGTCTATGAAAACATCAGCACCATTATGTTTCTTAACCCTGAGGTTGCAGGAGTTGGATTGAACGAAACCCAGGCGAGGGAGAAAGGTCTCGACTATAGAGTTGTCACGTTGGACTATAGTTGCATCCCACGTGCAATTGCAAAAAGGAACACACAAGGTTTTATCAAGCTTATTGTTAGCATCGACGACCCTATAAAGGTGCTGGGTGTAAAAATCATAGGTAACCATGCGTCCAGTGCGATCCAGGCGATTGCGTTGTTAATTTTTATGGAGAAAGGAATCGAGGAATTGTCAGAATGTATTCATCCGCATCCATCAATTACCGAAGGAATTCAGGAATGTGTGAGGATGCTATTAGGCAAGTCGATGCTGAAGCCAGATGCATTGCGAGCAACTCTTTCCTGCCGGGCAAGTGTCAAGGGCGTTTACCGGGATCTTCGGTTTTGAGTTTGAGCTTAGTGTTAGTCAGCGCATAGTGAAGAAGGTATAGGGTATAAAGGTATAAGGTATAGGGTCGCACCGATGTCAACGCTTACGTCTTTTCAGATTTTTTGAGCACCGTTCCATTACAAAAAAACAAAGTGAAAAAGTATGATCAGTAAAAGCTCTCTTCAAAACTATTCCTGACCGTAGAACCATACATACCAAGCAACTTGACAGATGTGGGAATGTAATTAGTTACTACTCCTCCTTATACCTTATACCTTTATACCCTATACCTCCCTTATTCCATATTCCTCATACCCCTCGGAGAACTTGACAAAGTACCATCATTCGCTACCTTGCAATTGCAAAAAGACCTCCGGCATATGAAAAGTGTAACAGTATTTTGCGGATCAAGTTCAGGATACGATGTGATGTATCAAAAAGCTGCGGAAGAATTGGGTAAGAAGTTGGCGGAAGAACGCATCAAACTTGTATACGGTGGAGCGAAGGTCGGTCTCATGGGCGCTGTGGCTGACGCAGTTTTAGGAGCCGGTGGGGAAGTCATCGGCGTTCTGCCTGAATTCTTAAGATCGAAGGAAATTGCCCACGAGGGGTTAACGGATTTGATCCTGGTGCAGAGTATGCATGAGAGAAAAACGAAAATGCACCAATTGAGTGATGGTGTAATAGCACTTCCGGGAGGTTTTGGGACACTCGAAGAACTATTTGAAATGCTGACATGGGCACAACTGGGGCTGCATAAAAATCCCATCGGCCTCTTGAATGTAGATGGTTATTATGACTCGCTGATTGATCTCGTTCAGAGCATGGTTGACAAAGGCTTTCTGAAGATCGTAAATCAGAAAATGCTGTTGTCGTCGAATAATGCTATTGAGCTCCTACAGACAATGAGAAGCTACGTCGCACCAACGATCGGCAAGTGGATAAGCGAGGATAAAGTGTGAGCCTGCAATTGCTTTTTAAATCTCCCCGAGAGTCCTGCGCACTCAGACACCTAAACACCTAAACAATTAAGCTTACTTTAGCTCCTATTTGTTTCTAAGAAAAAATCCATCACCGGTTCTTGTAACCTTTGCCTGCACAGCTGATCTAATTTTTAGAACAGACTAAACAAATTGATTATGAAAAAAATTGAAATGCTGAAAGCATCGCTGCTGCTACTATGTTTCAGCGCGACGGCCCTTTTTGCGCAGGAGAATCCAAAACTATCCGATGCAGAAGTTGCCCACGTTGCTGTGGTCGCAAATCAAATCGATATCGCTTACGCTGATATCGCGAAGGAAAAATCGAAGGAAGCTGACATTCTGAAATTTGCTGAAACAATGAAGAATGATCACAACGCCGTTATAAACCAGGCATCAGCACTTGTTAAGAAACTTAGTGTCACACCGAAGGAAAATTCTGTAAGTCAAAAATTGCTTGCTGATGCTGAACAAACAAAAAAGACGCTACGAGGGAAGAGCGGCAAAGCTTTTAACAAAGCATATATCGACAACGAAGTAGCTTATCATCAGGCAGTGATTAATGCGGTAGAAGGACTATTAATACCAGAAGCTGAGAACGCTGAACTAAAGGCGCTCCTGCAAAATGTTGTTCCTGCGCTCAAGACTCACCTTGAGCATGCGCAGATGGTTCAGAAGATGTACAAGTAATGCCATGAGAGGAGTAAAAAGTTTTGCTTGTGTAATCTTCTGTTTAACATTTTGTTTTTCGTGCAACAGGGAGCGACCTGCTACAGGAAATAATCGTGCGGTATCTGATGAAACTACTATTGAGGAAGGCCCATCCGAAGTACACATCATCGAAATAAAACAAATGAAGTTCCAACCGGCCGAGATACTTGTGAAAAAAGGGGATAGCGTTCGGTGGATAAACAAGGATATCACGAACCATGATGTGACAGAACAGTCGTCGCAAGCATGGGCGTCATCACCCTTGGCGACGGGAGAATCGTGGTCCATGGTGGCGACCGAAACGGTGGACTATTATTGCAATTTACACCAGGTGATGAAAGGCAAGATAATCGTAGAATAAATTGAGATTTGTCGTCAGGCAATGTCAGGGGTATCGCCTTTTCTGACAGTAGCGATGAACTGGAAGTCCGAGTTTAAAGTGATCAAATGTTTCAAAAGAATAGCTGAAAATCCCGTCTAAATCGTTTGCTTTTATCGGGTGAACGTTTTTTGAGTGTATTTTTCTGTATTTGTACGTGCTCGGCTCAAGCCGTCGGATAACGATTAACGGATAACGGATAACGATTAACCGATAACGGATAACGAAACAGACACTCATTAAAGATTACCATCCTTTTAGCAAATCCACGAATTTTTTTCTCCCCAGACTATGTTTTAACCTAAACAGATAGACAGGATTTAGCTAGTTTTGGCGCATGAATTTCGGACCGCTAGAAAGCGCGCTTGAGGGCGAGTTTTTCACTGATGAAACCACGCGGAGGCTGTATGCAACTGACGCCTCCGCCTACCGCGAAATTCCTGTGGCGGTGGCAGTTCCAAAGAGTGAGAATGACATAGTTGCGTTGATAAAATTTGCTGGCCAAAATGGTACGTCCCTTATTCCGAGGACTGCGGGTACATCCCTGGCGGGTCAGGTTGTAGGAGCAGGCATCGTCGTTGACGTCTCCAAGTATTTTAAACAGATTATCGAGGTGAACGAGGAAGAAGGCTGGGCAATAGTTCAGCCAGGAATTGTTCGTGATGATCTGAACCACTACCTGAAATCACGCGGATTCTTTTTTGCTCCAGAAACATCCACGGCCAATCGCGCTATGATCGGTGGTATGATTGGTAATAATTCATGCGGGTCTAATTCTGTTGTGTATGGAAGTACACGCGAACATTTGTTGGAAGTAAATGCCTTCCTTTCAGACGGATCAAAGGTTTTCTTTCGAGCGCTGAAGGCAGAAGAGTTTGAGTCCAAGGTGCGCGAAGGGTCAAGCCTGGAGTCGAAATTATACGGTCACATAAAAACGATGTTAAGTGACCCCAACAATAGGGCGTCGATAGAACGAGAGTTTCCAAAGGCGTCGATCACACGCCGAAATACCGGCTATGCTATTGATATGCTGGCTCGCATGCAGCCTTTCAATAGGGAGGGGGAATTGTTTAATTTCTGCAGTCTTATAGCTGGCTCGGAAGGCACGCTGGCCTTTATCACATCGGCCAAGATAAAACTGAGTCGGCTTGCGCCGCCACACAAGAAGCTGGTGTGCGTCCATTGCAGTAGTATAGACGAGTCGTTGCGTGCCAACCTCGTGGCGTTAGAGCATAGACCTTCGGCTGTGGAATTGATGGACCACTATGTATTTGAAGCTACAAAGCGAAACAGAGCGCAGGCTGAGAATCGGTTTTTTATTGAAGGAGATCCGAAGGCAATCTTGGTTGCAGAAATCACTCGTTCGTCGGAAGAGGAGGCGGAAAAGGATGCGCAGGCTCTCGTGTATGATTTAATGGGAAAGGGTCTGGGTTATTCTTATCCAATCGTAGGGGGCGATAGGATCAAACGGGTTTGGGAACTTCGGAAAGCTGGGTTGGGATTGTTATCGAATGTACCTGGCGATGAGAAACCAGTTCCTGTAATTGAAGATACCGCTGTTGATGTACAGGATCTTCCTGCTTTTATTGCTGATGTTAATGTTTTGCTTAAAAACCACGGACTGTATAGTGTACATTATGCGCACGCCGGATCGGGTGAAATTCATTTGCGCCCTATAATCGATCTCAAAAAGGAAAGTGGTGTTAAGCTCTTTCGTGTTATGGCGGAAGAGACTGCAACATTAGTGAAAAAGTATGATGGATCGTTATCGGGTGAACATGGTGACGGAAGGTTAAGAGGCGAATTTATTCCAAAAATGATTGGGCCATATAACTATGAGCTGATCAGGAATCTGAAAAAAGCTTGGGATCCGCATAACATTTTCAATCCTGGAAAAATTGTTGAAACGCCCCCGATGGATACATCGCTTCGGTATGAAAAGAATCAGGGCACACGGGAGTTTGACACTATTCTTGATTTCTCGGATACGATGGGCATACTGAGAACTGCCGAGCAATGCAACGGATCCGGTGATTGTCGAAAAACTGAAATTTCTGGTGGAACCATGTGTCCGAGTTACATGGCAACACGAAATGAAAAGGATACAACACGAGCACGGGCAAACATTCTACGCGAAATGCTCACCCGATCCGACAAAGCGAATCCTTTCGCTCACGATGAAATTAAAGATGTTTTAGATCTGTGCTTAAGCTGTAAAGGTTGCAAGTCTGAATGTCCATCGAATGTTGACATGGGAAAGCTTAAGCAGGAATGGCAGTATCAATACTACAAAGAAAAAGGAATTCCATTTCGCAGTCGCTTGATTGGGAATTTCGCAATGGGAATGAAGCTGGCTTCATGGATTCCATGGGGATATAAAGCAGTTTTTGGAAATGCATTCACATCCTCTATAGTTAAATCCATTATTGGCTTTGCTTCAAAAAGAAGCATGCCCCACTTGTCGCCGGTTACATGGGAGAAATGGTTTAAGAAGAAATTCAAACCGACAGTAAAGCGTCCGTCAAAGACCGTTTATATCTTTATCGATGAATTGTTGAACTACAATGAGGCGGAGATTGGAATTACAACGGTAAGGTTACTCGACAGGTTGGGATATGAAGTCAAATTTTTACCGCATGCCGAGTCGGGAAGAAGTTTTCTTTCAAAGGGTTTGCTTGAAGAAGCGAGGAACCTGGCAAGAAAAAATGTCTCGATATTTAAAGATGTAATAACGGCAGATAGCCCATTGATAGGCGTTGAGCCTTCGGCAATCCTTACCTTTCGAGATGAGTATCCAGATCTTTTGCGTGGGGAAGAAAAACAAAATGCAAGACAAATTGCTGCGCACACTTATATGATCGAAGAGTTTCTTGCAAAGGAACTTGACGCAGAAAACATCGACCTTAACTTATTTAAAGAAACGAAATCATTGATCAAACTTCATGGTCATTGCCAGCAAAAGGCTTTGTCTTCGCTAGTGCCGGTTAAGAAGATCCTTACCCGCCTGGGCAGCAATGAAGTTCACATGATCCCTTCCGGATGCTGTGGAATGGCCGGCTCTTTTGGATATGAAAAAGAGCATTATGATCTATCGATGAAAATTGGTGAACTTGTTTTATTTCCTACTGTTCGCAAGCAGCCGACGGACGTGATCATCGCTGCTGCAGGAACGAGTTGCCGACATCAGATTAAAGACGGTACCGGAAGAAAAGCGCTTCACCCGGTTGAGATTCTGTGGAACTGTTTGAAATTGGAAAATGGAAAATAGAAATTGGAAATTTCACCAATATTTCGATCGAGCGTTCCAATTTCAAATTTCCAATTTCTACTTATGCCTCTTGCGCAACACATCTACCACCTCCTCCAATGAGTATCCTTTTTGAGTGAGTAAAACGAGGTAGTGATACATAAGATCAGCAGCTTCGTTCAGGAATAATTGTTTGTTATCATCCTTCGCTTCGATGACAAGTTCTACAGCTTCTTCTCCTACCTTTTGTGCCACTTTGTTTATACCAGCTTCGAAAAGACTGTTTGTGTAGGAACCTTTCACCGGATTAGCTTTTCGATCCTGAATAACATAAGCAAGTGAATTTAAATTCCAGCTATCGTTGATTTCATTGAAGCATGTGTCAGCGCCGGTATGACAAACAGGTCCTGCGGGTTTTGCCTTAATCAACAAAGTATCCTGGTCGCAGTCAACGAGAATCTCTCTGACGTCTAGAAAATTGCCTGATGTTTCTCCCTTTGTCCAAAGGCGTTGCTTGCTTCTGCTGAAAAAAGTCACTCTTTTTTCCTCGAATGTCTTATTATAGGCTTCTTCATTCATAAATCCCAACATCAATACTTTGTTGGTATCAATATCCTGGACAATGCAAGGGATTAGTCCTTCTCCTTTTGAAAAATTGAGTTTGTTTTTGTTCATACTTTTGTGACTCGGGACAAATTATTTATTTCGGTCTTCCTACAATCTCACATTGATTGCTCGCTGATGCAAATATGATTTCAATTCCGGGATCTTAATTTCACCAAAATGAAAAATGCTTGCTGCCAAAGCTGCGTCGGCTTTTCCCAGAATAAAGGCATCGATAAAATGTGCCATATTGCCTGCACCTCCGGAAGCAATCACAGGTATTTGCAGCAGGTTGTGAAGCTTTTCCAATGGGTCGTTTGCAAAACCGTTTTTGGTGCCGTCGTGATCCATGCTTGTAAACAATATTTCACCTGCTCCTCTTTCCTGACCTTCCTTGGCCCAGGTGAACAGTTTTTTTTCAGTTGGATTCTTTCCACCATGCGTATGTACAATCCACTGATTTTCCATCTTTCTGGCGTCTATCGCCAAAACGATACATTGCGAGCCGAAAGCTCTGGAAAGCTCATCTATAAGTGCCGGATTGCGTACAGCCGATGAGTTGATACTCACTTTATCTGCACCCGCTTCCAACAGAGGTGCAACATCAGAGACTGAACTGATGCCGCCACCCACAGTAAATGGAATATTAATGTGGCGGGCAATATCTTTCACAAGGTGTGCAAATGTTTTTCGTTGCTCATTCGTAGCGGAAATATCGAGAAAAACCAATTCATCGGCGCCCTGCACTGCATATGCTGCACCGAGCTCGACGGGATCTCCGGCGTCGCGTATATTGATGAAGTTTATGCCCTTCACCGTGCGGCCGTCTTTAATATCAAGGCAAGGAATTATTCGTTTGGTTAACACTATCGTCGTTATTTTTTAAAAATGACAGTTTTGTCTTTTAGTATAGTTAGTTGTCAAAGGGTGAGTTTATAAGTATTCCTTTGTATGCTCTTTGCGCTCCTTCGTGCGCTTTGCGTGAACCTGTATTACTTGATATTGACAAGTTCATCTAACTTTACCCGTTCTTCGTAGATCGCCTTCCCTACAATCACACCATCAACACCAATTTGTTTTAGTTCATACAGGTCGTCCATACTGCTCACTCCGCCGCTCGCAATAAGATTTAACTGTGGGAAGCTCAACAATATCTTTTTATAAAGGTCAATGTTTGGTCCGGTCAGCATTCCATCCGTACTGATGTCGGTGCACGTTACATATTCAATGCCCTTCCGGATATAATCCTTCAGAAAGTCAGTAATTGTAATCAATGAATTCTCCTGCCATCCACTTATCGCAATTTTTTCCGCTTTTACATCTGCACTTAAAATTATTTTTTCACTTCCAAATTTTTCAATCCATTCAGATAGCATTTCAGGATTGGTGACCGCCATGCTTCCAATGTTTACCTGTGCAACGCCGTACTCAAAAAGCCTTGACAATTCATCGGTCGTCTTTATCCCTCCACCAAAGTCAACAGTCAGTCCGGTGCCACTTGTGATGTCTTCAATAACTTTCCAATTGGTAACTTTTCCAGCCTTCGCGCCATCAAGATCGATCAAGTGCAGATATTGCAAACCTGCCTCTTCAAATGCGAGGGCTACATCCAAAGGATTTTCATTGTACACCTTTTTTTGGGTGTAATCTCCCTGAGTTAGCCGCACGCAGCTTCCGTCAATGATGTCGATGGCTGGGATGATTCTCATGTAGGTAATTTTGAATTTTGAATTTTGGATTTTGAATTGTCGCTCTCCACTTTCGTAGTTCGTTGTTGGGATGTTTTTACGATTGCTGTTAAGATGTTTATTAGTTCTTCAATTTCTTTTAAAAGGATTCCATAATCATATGTAATGAATCCACTTCTCTCTAATAAACGGATCCAGTATTTAGTTTCTCGTGCTTCCTTCGACGCAATAGACATTTTTGCAACAAAATCCCTTCTTGATTGTCCTGCAAGTGCTTCTTCAACATTCGCGCCGATACTTGTGCCACTTCGCAATATTTGTTTCGATAAAACATATTCATGCGACTCAATTAATTTCTTGTAAAGTGAGATCACTAACAACGGGAAGTTAAAACTTTTTTCAACGATTACATTTTGAGTCTTCACGTTAATTCAAAATTCAAAATTTAAAATTCATAATTTCAAGAACGATCTGAGCACCAGCTCACCAGTTTTAGCGGACTTCTCCGGATGAAACTGCACTGCGTAGAAATTCTTAAAGTGCAATGCAGAACTAAATGGGTTGATGTATTCTGTTACTGCCGACGTGAATTGATTCACCGGAACATAATAGCTATGTACAAAGTACGCATACTCGGATTCGATTGATTTATCGAGCCAACTGTCCTTAAGTGATAATCTATTCCAGCCCATGTGGGGTACTTTCATATCGGCTTGAGGAACAAATCGCCTGACAGTCTCATCAAAAATTCCAAGGCATTCGGTGTCATTTTCTTCGGAATATTTGCACATTAGCTGCATTCCCAGGCAAATGCCGAGCACGGGTTGTTGCAGAGAGGGAATTAGCTGATCTAGTTTCTTGCCCTTTAAGAATTCCATAGTCGTGCTCGCTTCGCCCACACCGGGAAAAATGACTTTCTCTGCAGCCTGAATATCTTCGGCGTTCTCCGTTATCGAGAAATCTACGCCCAGTCTTTCAAGGGCGAATGAAACCGACTGAATATTCCCTGCATTATATTTAATGATGGCAACTTTCATATGTGCTGTTACAATACGCCTTTTGTAGAAGGCAGCAAATTGCCTTCTTTCTTCACTGCCAATTTTATCGCCTTTGCAAAGGCCTTGAAAATAGCTTCAATCTTGTGATGTTCATTTGTGCCTTCAGCCTTAATGTTCAGGTTGCACTTTGCTGCATCCGAAAAGGATTTGAAAAAGTGGTAAAACATTTCTGTAGGCATCTCTCCGACCTTCTCGCGTTTGAACTCCGCTTCCCAAACGAGCCAGGGTCTTCCGCCAAAGTCAATTGCCACTTGCGCAAGACAATCGTCCATGGGGAGGCAGTAACCATAGCGTTCGATGCCGCGCTTATCACCCAGGGCCTTGGCAAAAGCTTCACCCAATGCCAGCGCTGTATCTTCGATCGTATGATGTTCGTCGATGTGCAGGTCCCCCTTGACATTAATTTGAAGATCAATGTTGCCGTGCCTGGAGACTTGGTCCAACATATGGTCGAAAAAGCCTAAACCGGTCGATATCTTTGCTTTGCCCTCTCCGCTGAGATTTATTTCAATGTCGATGTCGGTTTCCTTTGTGGTACGTTTTACTTGCGCTTTCCGTCCAGGATTGCTGAGCAATTTGTAGATGTCCTTCCAGTCAACGGTGATTAGTGCGCAGTAATCTTTTAGATCACTGCCCGAAATTGCTGCCAAATGACTTCCATCGTTGATAAGTATTGCTTTTGAACCAAGATTTTTTGCAAGCTGAACGTCAGTTATACGGTCACCAATGACATACGAATTTTTCAGGTCATAGTCGCCAGAGAAATATTTTTTAAGCATTCCAACACCAGGCTTTCGCGTAATTTTGTTTTCGTGTGGGAATGATTTGTCGATATGGACATCGGTGAATTTTATTCCCTCATTCGAAAAAGCTTTCATCACTTTATTTTGTGCTGGCCAGAACGTGTCTTCGGGAAAACTTGACGTGCCGAGCCCATCCTGGTTTGTCACCATCACAAGCTCGAAATCTGTCTCAGCAGCGATCCGGCTTAACCATGAAAATACGCCTGGATAAAACTCGAGTTTTTCGAGACTGTCGATTTGTTCGTCAGATGGCTCGATGATTAATGTGCCATCGCGATCGATGAATAGTACTTTCTTCATAGTTTTTTTAGCGCTGCAATCAAATTTTTATTTTCCGCTGGTGTTCCCACAGTAATTCGGACACAATCCTTACAAAGTGTCACCTTTGAACGATCCCGGATTATGATTTTGCGATCCATCAGGTATTTGTAGACGGCGTGTGCATCTTTCATTTTAACAAGTAGGAAATTTGCATCGGAAGGATACACTTCGATGGTAATCGGTAGGCTAAGCAGGTCATTTTTTAGTTTTCCCCGCTCTTCAATAATCTCTGCGACTGCTTTGTTTTTCTTATCAACTTCCTGGAGTGCTTTCAACGCAATCTCCTGTGTCTGGATATTTACATTGTAGGGATATTTAATCTTGTTCAATATCGCAATGATGTCAGCTGAAGCGAACGCGATACCTAACCTTAAACCAGCCAGGCCCCAAGCTTTTGAGAATGTCTGCAATACAACGAGGTTATTATACGCAGCAAGCTGCTCAGTGAAGCTCGCACTTAGAGTGAAATCAATATATGCCTCGTCGATTACAACAATACCTTCAAATTCATCTAAGATTCTGTTGATTGATGTCGCGGTCAGAAGATTGCCTGTGGGATTGTTAGGGCTGCACAGGAAGATGACTTTGCATTCAGGAGTGAGGGCGGCGAGAATTTTGTCTACGTCCACATCAAATTCTTTTGTCAATTCAACTTTTATAACTGGAACGGCATTTACATCCGCGCTAACAGCATACATACCATACGTTGGATCTGTAATAAGAATCGATTCCTGATATGGCTCGCAAAACGCGCGTATGATCAGGTCAATGGCTTCGTCGCTGCCATTCCCGAGAAAGATTTGCTCGGGTCTGACGTTCTTCACTACGGCCAGGGCCTCTTTTACTTTCCATTGCAATGGATCAGGATACCGGTTGAATGCAGTAGGGTAGGGATTCTCGTTGGCATCGAGAAAAATTTCAGCCTCCCCCTTGAACTCATCGCGCGCGGATGAGTAGGGTTTCAGGTTAAGGATATTCTTCCGAACCCATTTCGAAACATGTCCCGTTTTCCTCTTTGTATCCATAGCACTTATGCCTTTCGCGAATTAGTTTTTTTTGCTACTGTCTCCTTGTAAGCTTTCCAATCTTACACGGATTGCCATCTTGTGCGCATCCAATTGCTCAGCCTCAGCCATAATTTCAACTGCCGGTCCAAGCGCTAGCAGTCCTTCCTCTGTCAGTTTCTGGTAAGTGATGTGCTTCATAAAACTCTCGAGTGAAACGCCGGCGAATGCTTTAGCATAGCCATTGGTGGGAAGGGTATGATTTGTTCCCGATGCATAATCACCGATGGCTTCTGGTGAAAAGTTTCCGATGAATACGGAGCCTGCATTCGTGATCTCAGCAACTATTTCTTCACTATCTTTTGTGTTCACGATAAGGTGCTCGGGTGCATATTCGTTTGCAAAGGCAATAGCATCCCTTCGATTTTTAAGAAATAACACGCGACTGTTTACCAGGCACCGTTCGGCTATCTCTTTCCGCGGAAGCGACTGAATTTGTTTTTCAATTTCCTGCTGTACCGATTCAATGAGACTTTCATTATTAACGACAAGCATTACCTGGCTATCTTCCCCATGTTCAGCCTGTGATAATAAGTCTGCCGCTACGAAAGCGGGTGTGGAGGAATCATCTGCAATAACAAGCACCTCGGACGGCCCGGCCGGCATGTCAATCGCCAGTCCTTCTTCTGTAACAAGCTGTTTTGCTTTGGTTACATATTGATTTCCAGGGCCGAATATTTTATAAACTTTGGGAATGCTTTCTGTGCCATAGGCCAGTGCGGCAATAGCTTGCGCACCACCCACTTTAAATATTTTTGTTATTCCAACAAGGTTTGCTGCATATAGAATAGCTTCATTTATCCTTCCTGATAAGTCGGGTGGAGTACACAATACAATTTCCTTGCATCCAGCCAGCTTTGCCGGGATACCAAGCATCAAGACCGTCGAAAATAATGGAGCAGATCCTCCAGGGATGTAAATTCCAACTTTGTCGATTGCTATTGATTTTCGCCAGCAAGTCACACCCTTCATCGTCTCGACCGGGGACGGATCGGTTCGTTGAGCCGCATGAAACTTTTTAATATTGCTGGCTGCGGTCTGAATGGATTCCTGCAACGATTGGGGTACAGCAGCGATAGCAGCTTTGATTTCAGCCTCGGTCACCTGTAGGTCCTGCACACGTGCTTTATCGAACTGAAGGGTAAGTTCCCTTAAAGCCTCGTCACCTGATTTCTTAACACGATTCAAGATGTTCCTCACCGCGCTCTCCAAAAACTCAAGCTCGAGTTGAGGGCGCTGGGACAATTCAGGCCAGGTTTCCTTCGGTGGATTTCTGTATACTCTCATGGTTGATATAGTCTAAGCGTTGTACGGTATTGTGACAATCTTTATACAATCATTTTCTCGATGGGAATTACAAGTATCCCTTCTGCGCCACACTCTCTCAGTAAATCGATCTTTTCCCAAAAATCATTTTCGTCGACTACGGAATGCAGTGAACTCCATCCTTTTCTTGCAAGGGGCACGATCGTTGGGCTTTTCATACCTGGAATGACCGAAGTGATTTTTTCTATTGCCGTGTCAGGGCAATTCATAAGGATATACTTGTTGTTCTTTGCCTTCTTTACTGCCTCGATCCTAAAAAGTAATTTTTCAAGGATCTTCTGTTTTTCGACGCTCAGTTCCGGATTGGATATGATCACCGCTTCTGATTGCATTACCGTTTCGACTTCCTTAAGTCCGTTGCCCAGTAGCGTACTACCTGTGCTAACTATGTCGCATATAGCGTCAGCTAACCCTATGCCTGGAGCAATTTCAACCGACCCACTTATCTCATGAATACCAGCATCGACATTTTTTGTGGCGAGGAAAGCCCGAACTATGTTTGGGTAAGATGTCGCAATGTTTTTTCCCCGAAGCGATGCTACTCCTTCGTAATTATCAGCGCGAGGGACAGCAATGGACAGCCTGCATTTTGCGAAATCCAGTCTCTTCACTATCTCATTGCGCTTTTGTTTTTCAGCCACAATATTTTCTCCGACAATTCCAACATCGGCTACCTGGTCTTCGACGTATTGGGGAATGTCGTCATCTCTCAGAAAGAGAACTTCAACAGGAAAATTTCTTGCCTGCGTTTTAAGTTGATCTTTTCCATTGCTAAAGGAAAGTCCGCTTTCTTTTAAGAGTGCAAGAGACCCTTCTTGCAGTCTCCCTGATTTTTGAATTGCTATGCGAAGCATTGTACTCATAAGTCTGCTGGCCAATGGCCGTCTGTTCTGTATACTTGTACCATAAGATTGCGTCACAACCTGCCAACTGTTAGGACGCAACCAACAATAAAAAAGGCTTGCCACGGTTGCGACAAGCCTTTTTGAAGTTTCTTTGTTATCAGATCAAAACATAGTCTTGCCACTCATGTCACTTCCGTGATGATGGTGGTGCAAGCTTATGTTGGATGTTTCTCTCATTGTTAACGAGTACAAATAAAATCAAATGTGGTCTAATTCTCAAAATTTACTTTTGAAAAAACCGAGAAAAGCTAAAATTACCTTTTTGAGAACGTTTGAAGGTGCATTATTGTATTCAATCTTATAGTTCATGTATGAAACAATGGTGGTGGATTTCCTGCCTTTTCGTGCTATCCTGTGAAAGCAGAGACACAAAACTTCAACGGTTTCTCATTCAAAGCAATGATATGGTGAGGAAGCAAAATGTTGAACAAGCAGAGCGTTTTTTACATGAGGCCCTAAAGATTGACTCATGTTATGCGGATGCCTGGAATAATTTGGGAACCATCTATTTCGATCAACGGAAATACGATGAAGCATTGCATTATTATGACAACGCCGTTCGTTGCAAGCCTGATTTTTTCGACGCCTATTTTAACAGAGCAAATACTTCGTTCGAACTAAACGAGCATTACCGGGCGCTCAAGGATCTTGAGAAATTGGCCAGCATCCATCCCGACAGCTCTAAAGTGTCTTTCTTGCAAGGGTTGGTATTCACCCGCCTTCGAAAATTTGATGAAGCTCTGCAATCGCTGAAAAAAGCATCTGGACTTAAGCCGGATAATAGTGAAATAATGGTGAATCTTGGAACTGTATTCTACTATAAAAACGACTTGGATAGTGCTCGATATTACTTGAACCTTTCTCTTGACAAGAATCCCGATGAATCGAATGCGTTCAATGCGCTGGCGATGGTCGCAGCTGAACAAAAAGATTACGCGAGGGCCCTTGAACTAGCAAACAAGGCTCTGGAAATAAAACGTAGGGATCCATATTTTTTAAATAACCGCGGCTACATTTATCTCTTGATGAATCAACCCGAAAAAGCTATTGAGGATATTGATGCTAGCATAACGATTGATCCTTACAACGGTTGGGCTTACAGGAATAAAGGATTCTATTATCTGATGATGGAAAGATATGAGGATGCGGTAAGGCTATTGCAGCGAGCAGAAGCAAGTGATCCTTTCATTGAAGATTTATACTTATACCTCGGCATGGCGTACGAAAAACAAAATAACAAAGCACAGTCATGCGCATATTATGCAAAGGCACTGGAACGAAGTGAGATGAAGTTGGAGGAGTATGAGAAGAAATGCAAATAGGAATGTATGCATCATTGATTAAAAGCCTTAGTGAGCGACTCAAACATGAGTTACCATCTGCATTAGCACACGATCCTCTCCGCGCGGTTCCCGTTGGATCATTTAAGCCTAAGTACAAGATGGATGGTCCAACTC
The DNA here is from genome assembly GCA_023412765.1 of Bacteroidota bacterium. GTDB lineage: Bacteria > Bacteroidota > Bacteroidia > Cytophagales > Cyclobacteriaceae > Chryseolinea. Next base: position 21,295 of record JAEZBX010000027.1, on the reverse strand, counting down.
GTCCGGGAAGTGTTTTAATTCTCTTGTTTGAAGATGAAGGCGAAATAAAATTCCCTTTAATAAAACGTCCGGATTATCCGGGTGCACATGGTGGCCAGATTAGTTTGCCTGGTGGCAAAGCAGAAGCAGGGGAAAACTCCATTGAAACGGCGCTGCGGGAGGCGCAGGAGGAAATAGGTGTGGATAGCCATAGCGTTAGTATCCTCGGTCGCTTAAGCGAATTCCATGTCATACCCAGCAATTTCCTTATAACACCTGTAGTTGCAAGTGTTGAGAGAAAACCTGTATGGATACCGGATCCTTATGAAGTAGCTGGTATTCTAACGGGGCGGATATCCGAACTTGTCAGGGATGATGCGGTTCGTACAACGGAAATTCTGGCGGCAGGTCAATACCGCATGACCGCTCCTCATTTTAACATCGAAAACGAAATCGTGTGGGGAGCAACGGCAATGATGCTGAATGAATTCAGGATGGTGTTGAAGGAGTTGATTACGTAAAAAGAGATAAGGTCGGTGAGAATGTTCAACTCAGAAACTTCATGAATTGCATAGGCACTCCGTTGATACGGTGTATTCATCTGCTGATATCAATACGAACGGCAAGGCACTTGAGAGTAGATTGAGTTAGATTGATAAAATGAACGCCAAGTCGCAGGTTTCACCATGCCACGTATTACCTAATTAACATTTGATATTGTACAAAACTTTTGGGACTCCGCGCCGGAGTCCCGAAGGGTATTCAATGTGAATAGCCCCGGGTGACGCTGGGGTGGAACCCCAAAGCGGAACCCGGGGTCAACGCACAAACGCGCCCAATCCCGGAAGGGGTTGACTACTCAACTCGTCGCAAAGGTGCCGGAATAATTATTTATAATTTACCGGAAATACGCGCAGCGTATGACTCTAGTTTGCCGACTTCCTGATCGATCATCCACAAGCCAACTCCGTCTTCACCAATAATATCAAATATTTCTACTGCACGACGAGCAAGTGTTTCCTCTTCGCGTTGTTCGTTTACATACCACTGCAGGAAGTTGAATGTAGCGAAGTCTTTTATTTGCAGACATTGATCTACAATGTTGTTTATTGACTTGGTGACTTCGATCTCATGCGTTAACACCGACTCAAAGACCTCTCGTAGTGTATTAAACTTGTGTTTGATTCCTGTTATTTCGGGTTGAAGAGCGTGTCCACCTGCAGCATTCACATAGCGAAACAGCTTCAACATGTGCATGCGCTCCTCTTCGGAATGTTTGTATAAGAATTCCGCTGAAACTTCATATCCTTGGGTATCACACCAGGATGCCATCGAAAGATAAGCGGCGGAGGATGTTCCCTCCATTACTATTTGCTTATTTAACATTTCCTCGATCTCCGGAGTGATCGATCGAGCGGGAGTATAAGTTTGTTTTTTCATATCAAATTTTGTCTATAGTAAAGGTATCGAAATCCTCGAATCCTGACTATTTTCTCAGTTGTTGTTATTTGGATTAAACTAACTTGATTATCTCAAATGATGCGTATAGCCGTCTATTTGTTAGCGTTGTAACGGCTGGGAAATATTCCCACGCGTGAGCTTCATCCTTGTTCAATTGCAGTGTGGATTGGTCACTTTTAAGGAAAAGTCAATCTGCAAGGAGCGGTTCAATGACCTTAGCAACATTTTCTGCAACTATCCTGTGGCCTTCTGGATTAGGGTGGATGCCATCACCAAGATTTAGCTTCTCATTTCCAGCAACATCCTGTAAGAGGAAAGGGATCAGCGTTGCATTGTTCTTAGCCGCTAGTTCAGGAAATATTTTCCGGAAATTAGCAGTGTATTCCGGCCCCATATTGGGAGGAACCATCATCCCAGCGATCACAATCTTAACACCGGGATATTTGGCTTTAACCCGGTCAATGATCTGCTGAAGGTTTTTAGTGGTTTGTTCGAGCGGTAGACCCCGGAGTCCATCGTTTGCCCCGAGTTCAAGAACAAAAATGTCTACCGGCTGGCGTATCACCCAATTCAGTCTCGTTAGACCACCAGCCGATGTTTCACCGCTCAATCCCGCATTAACGACTTTAGCAACTTTATCAGTTTTGTTCAGTTTCTTTTCTACCAGCGCAGGAAATGCTTCTTCAGGTGATAAACCATATCCGGCCGTAAGACTATCCCCATAAAAAAGAATTACTTTTGGAGCTGGATTTAACGATATCAGGTTAAATAAAAAGAAAACATATATCAATTTCATCCCCATAGTACCAATCAAGTTCGCGTTTTAAACTTTGAGTAACAATATTTGAATATTAAACGTCTACACTAAGTTATTGATTCAAACAAAAATCATGTCAACTGCGATCCTCCAAGCTGAAAACCTTACAAAGATCTATCGATCCGGCGAAAAGGATCTTGTTGTTCTTGACGATGTGTCATTTACCGTTGAGCAAGGGAATTCGCTGGCACTGATTGGACCGTCGGGGAGTGGAAAAACAACTCTGTTGGGATTATGCGCTGGATTGGATACGGCCACCCGTGGCACAGTGTCCCTCATGGGTTTTAAGCTCAACGTTATGAGTGAAGATGACCGCGCCTATGTTCGAAACCAATATGTAGGCTTCGTATTCCAGAATTTTCAATTGTTATCAACCCTGACCGCGGTCGAGAATGTGATGGTTCCCCTGGAACTTCGCGGTGAGCGAAACGTGCGCAGCAAAGCAATTGAGCTGTTGGGTCGAGTCGGACTTTCGGACCGCCTGCACCACTATCCGTCGCAGCTGTCTGGCGGAGAACAACAACGGGTCGCCATGGCCAGAGCATTTATTACAGACCCGAAAATCCTCTTTGCAGATGAGCCAACGGGTAATCTTGATGACGAAAATGCGACCCATATTACTGATCTCTTATTTGGTATGAACAAGGAAAAGGGAACCACCTTGGTGCTGGTTACTCACAATTTGGATCTGGCCCAACGGACTCAACGCATCCTTCGAATGAAGGGTGGCAAACTCGTTGAAGAAGTTCATGTAGAAGGCCCCAAACTGCAGATTCAGGGGAAATAGTCTCAGTCACGGGCTGTGTAAATTTTACTCAATTTTTACGACAAACGTCTCCACATGACGCCATTTTCATTCCGATTTTGAGCAAATACGGGGGGGCATGATTTTTCGTCATCTTTTAACGTTGGCGCTTCACACCCAACTACTATAACATTTACCAGACTATGATACGAAATACTTCAATTTTTCTGCTTGCACTAATTCTTACTATCGCTTTTGATACTACAGCGCAACGCTCTGAAACCACACCGGACAAAGCTATAGAGAGCATAGTAGGCAAATGGCAGCTTCAAAAAGTGTATGCGGGAAGTCGTGAGATCACAACTAATCCCAATTCAGAAGGCTCATGGATTGAATTCAACGAAGACGGTACTTATCGGCAGCAGGCCGAAGGCGGTGACGAGGGATCGTATCGCTTAAATGAGAATCACTCTGTTCTCTACCTTGAAAGCAGTCAGAAACAAGAAAGTTCCGCTGCGGCATCAAGTAAAGATCTTACGGAATACAATATCGCCATGCGTGACGGAATGCTGACAATGCAATCCAGAAATAACAGCGGGGGCTCAACTAAATACGTTTACGTGAGAAGCAATTCCGACTCAGCAGACAACGAAAAGAAGTAATTTCTTCTTGATCAGGCGTACAGTAGATCCTTCTGTTCCGATACTTTTTCACTGTTAATGTATTCGTCGTAAGTCATAAGCTTATCGATAAATCCATTTGGCGTAATCTCAATTATCCTATTCGCGACTGTCTGAGTGAACTCATGATCGTGTGACGTAAAAAGTACGGTTCCGGGGAAATCTTTCAGTGCATTGTTAAATGCAGTTATAGATTCAAGATCCAGGTGATTGGTCGGCTCGTCCAATATCAAAACATTACCACCGGCTAACATCATTCGTGAGATCATACAGCGTACTTTTTCGCCTCCGGAAAGAACATTACATTTTTTAAACACCTCTTCACCGGAAAACAGCATCTTTCCGAGAAAACCACGAATGTAAACCTCGTCTTTGTTTTCATCGTCGGCAAATTGACGAAGCCAGTCTATCAGATTGTCATTCGATTTGAAATATGCTTCGTTGTTGTTTGGTAAATAAGCAGTAGTAATAGTCTGACCAAACTTGAAGGTTCCTTTGTCGGCTTTTAATTCGCCTACCAGAATTTTAAAAAGCGAGGTGATCGCAAGGCTGTCTTTGCTTAGAAAAGCAATCTTGTCCCCTTTGTTAACGTAGAAGTCCAGGTTTCTGAATAAGGGCGCTCCATTCAACGAATAAGAGAGGTCCTCCACGTGTAGTATCTGGTCACCCGCTGCTCTTTTTTGCTGGTAAATTATGGCTGGATATCTCCTTGTAGAAGGCTGAATATCGTCGACATTTATTTTTTCAAGCAATTTTCTCCTGCTCGTTGCCTGACGGGATTTCGAAGCATTGGCGCTAAAACGCGAAATAAACTCCTGAAGCTCCTTTTTCTTTTCTTCAGCCTTCTTGTTAGATGCAGATCGCTGTGCCAAGGCAAGCTGACTGGACTGATACCAGAACGAGTAGTTACCGGTAAAGAGTCGGATAGCGTTGAAGTCGATGTCTACGATATGCGTACAAACCGTGTCCAGGAAGTGGCGATCGTGTGATACAACGATCACCGTATTCTTGAATTCCAACAGAAAATCTTCCAGCCAGGTTACAGTATGGATGTCAAGGTCGTTGGTCGGCTCGTCAAGTATAAGGATGTCTGGATTTCCGAAAATTGCCTGCGCAAGCAACACTCTCACCTTTTGATTTCCGCTGAGGTCCTTAACAAGCTTAAAATGATCTTGCTCTTCAATTCCAAGTCCACTTAAGAGGGCTGCGGCATCAGATTCTGCGTTCCAACCATTCATTTCAGCAAACTCAGACTCTAATTCTGATGCTCTAATGCCGTCCTCTTCCGAAAATTCAGGTTTTTCATAGATCGCATCCTTCTCCTTCATAATGCTCCACAGCTTTGAATGCCCCATCATAACCGTGTCGAGCACTGAAACCTGATCGAATTCATGGTGATTCTGGCGCAAAACCGCCATTCTTTTCCCGGGTTCTATACTTACGTTTCCCCGGGTGGGATCAATTTCACCTGACAATATTTTAAGAAAAGTCGATTTTCCTGCGCCGTTGGCTCCAATCACACCATAGCAATTTCCTGCAGTAAACTTGATGTTTACCTCATCAAACAACACCCTTTTACCAAACTGGAGGGACAAATTATTAGCAGCGATCATATTCTGAACAAAATAAGCTGCAAAGATAATCAAAAGGGGCAAGTGGCCGACTGAAGTTGTCAACGTCGATGAAAAATTAACGGCACCGCCACAAAGGCACGAGGACACTAAGGTTCCGAATTACACGTCCTTTTTATTCTTTGTGTCTTTGACTTTGTGGCAAATTCTTTATGTCTTCTACAAGGAATTTCGAACGATCAGGGTGAACGGATTTTTTACTTTGTTCCGTTTTCTGTTCTTGATCATATCGGCGAGGGTTTCACCCATTCGATTAAAATCAGTGGTTAAGACCGAAATACCTCCGGCCAGAATTTCTTTGAAAGGTGTGTCGTTATAAGTGATGATTCCGATATCGGATCCCAGCTGCATATTCTGGGCATTTGCTTTCTTTATAAGCTCGACTACATCGATCTCTTCGATGACAATATATACTTCTCCCTCAACAACTTCACGGTTGCCTATCTTTTCGATTATCTCATAATCAAACCCTTCGGCTTCACAGAAATTCGTGAATCCTTTCTGGATGTCTGAGCAGTAGTAATTCTCGGGCGGAAATACCAAAACAAGTTTGTTGTAATGCCTGATCTTATTTATCCCCGTGTAAAGGGCCTGATGAATGTCCAATTCAAAATCTTCGAATACACAGCCATAATCGCCCTCAATACCCTCCATATCCTTATTTAATAGGATCAATCGCTCTTTTGGAACCTTGTTTATTGCACCCTTAACGCTTTCAGTCTCCTGACGTAAGTGCGGCATGAGTACGTAATAATCATAACGACCCAGACTTTCTATGATGATTTTCTCCAGTGTGCGGCTGTCTCCATTGTGCACCTGAAGATCCACGGTAAAGCCTTCGCCAACATTTTTTACAAAGGAATTATAAACCGTTTTCTTATGGTCACTAAGTTTGTTAAACATGAGGAGCACCCTGCGCTCTTCATTCTTTCCGGTGCTGGAAACGTAGAAGCCTTTCCCCCGTACAGCAGTGATGATGCCTCTTTTTCTAAGGATCTTATATGCTTTTTCAACTGTATCACGGGATAAATAATACTCTTCGCTGGTCTCATTAATCGATGGGATCTTGTCTCCAACTTTAACAATACCAAGTTCAATATCAGACACAATTGTATCTACGACTTGCTGATACTTTGGAATTTTTGATCCTTCGTCAATGGTGAGAAATCCTTCGAACATAGATGATCAGGTTAGGGGTATAACAACCGATTTCGGTAAAAATATACGCAGAATTTTTTGGAGGATCAATGGTATCCAACGTTTGCGCCAGACTACCGCGCAAATCAGGCCGGAATCACATTCAATAAACTTTTTTTATCTGCATACGATTCTTTTCCACGAACGAGCCAGGCAGCGCCGAGAGCCGATGCGCGTGGGTGGTCTGAGAGAAGAATTTTGCGCTCAGGCAGTTCGCGTTTCATAATTTGAACGAACAGATTGCTTTTTGTGAACCCGCCGACGACTATAATATTCTTCACGTCGAAATCGGGGTCCAGCAGATCGACTGAAATTTTTTGCCAGCGCACTAATTGCCTGATCAATTGATGTTGGGCTTCTTCGAATGAACTTAAATGACTGAATTCGGTTGAAGCGGGCGTTGCAGGCAGAAAGGGTCCGGTACCCTGCATTCCTAATGGAGCAAAATTGAATGCTTTCGTAGAAGAAATCTCGTTGTACAACTTCTCATTGAATTCGATTGTCTTGTAATCGTCTGGCCCTACTTTGAAATGAGAGGCCAGCGCTTTCTGCTGCAATTCGTGCTCATGCCCAAGAAATATTCGTGAAGCTTTCACCGGCTTTCCATCGAAGGTCATGTAGCATAAACAATCCTGGGACAGCTCATCTTTAGTTAGCAATTTGTGATTGAAGGGGTTGAAGCAGATATTCCAGGTGCCTGTTGAAAGAAGCAGAAACTTCTCTTTCATAACCACAAGGTATGGCATTAACGCCGCGGAACTGTCGTGAACTCCGATGCCAACCTTTACAGTAACATCTTTAATTCTACAATCGATCGTTTTGTCAGTGTTGGATATCGGGGGAAAAAATTTTCGAACATCTTCCTTATTGACCCACTCGTGATAGTCGTTTGTTCCGAAATTCCACAGCATGGTGTGGCACCCAACGCTGGTAATATCTGTTGTAGGCTGATTGGTCAGCAGCGTACTGAAATATTGAGGAAAATGCAACGATGTGGATACACTACGGAATTTATCCGGTTTTTTATGCTTCAACCAGTACAACTGGAGGCCGGAGTTTAAGAGCCCGAGATACGGGGACGCAGTAGTCTGGCATATCCCATTCCCCGTATCATAACGCTCAAAAAACTTTTCTTTTAATTCAGGAGGAAGTGGCTTCAGATAGTTGATGAAAGGTCGGATAGCTTTCCCGTTGTGATCGAGATGCACCAGGCTGGCACCGTACGTTGAAAAATTTACATGCGTGACCTGATAGTTCGGGTTCTGTACGTAGTTGTTCAACACGTCGATTACCCAATTGGTTACACTTTCCAGATCTTCCTCAGGAAAACCCTCATCATCCTTTATCTCAGGAAATTGTACAGTTTGTTCTTCGATGGCATGGAAGTCGTTATCGAACACGACAATTTTCTTTGTCGTTTTACCGATATCAAAAATCAAGGTTACTGGAAGACTCAATGTGGCGAAATTGCAGGAAAGGTGACTAAAAAATTGGTCTTTGCATCATTAAAAAGAAAGGACCTCCTGACCGCTTATCCGGTTAAGGACAAGCGGCCCCGGCTGGAGGTACCTAACCAATTCTTCAAATAATATAATTATCTGTGATGTAGTGTCCTGTATTGTCATGTGTGATAAGCACATTGACCCTGGGCTGTGAGCACAGGACACCCCCGTTTGAGTTGCAGCCTTATTTTACAGATTCCCTATGGCAAAAACTTTAAAGCAGCAGCTGGCGGAGGTCAATGAGTACGAACGACAGCCTGTTCCTCCCCATGCGCTTAAATCGTCCCGCAGTTTTCTAGGAATGTATGCTGGCGAGCATACTGCTGGTACTGAGTATGTTATCGGCCCATTGTTCGTTGCCCACGGCGTTGGAGCGGCCGATTTGGTTGGCGGTCTTATCATTGGAAATATTCTGGCTGTCCTTAGCTGGGCATTGCTATGTGCGCCTATAGCGGTGAAGGTTAGATTGACATTATACTATCAGCTGGAGAAAATTTGTGGGATCAATCTCACCAGGATTTACAATCTGGTTAATGGACTGATGTTTTGTTTCCTGGCGGGTTCCATGATTGCTGTATCGGCAACTGCGGTGGGTATTCCTTTCAACATTCCCATGCCTAAACTAACGGACCTGTATCCGACTAGTATAGGGTGGATTGTAACGGTTTTTCTTGTCGGAGCGGTCATAACTTTAGTTGCTATTCTAGGCTACGAAAGAATTGCCCGTTTTGCCAATGTAGCCGCTCCGTGGATGATTGGAGTTTTTCTGGCCTCTGCTATCGCAGTTTTACCTGAGCTTGGCGTGACATCAGTGTCGGACTTCTGGCGCGTGGCGAACGAAGTCATCTGGACCGGTATACCACTGGAAGGTCAGGATAAGTTTACGTTCTGGCACGTTATGTTCTTTGCATGGTTTTGTAATATGGCAATGCACATCGGGATGGCAGATATGTCTATCCTGCGCTATGCTAAAAAATGGACATACGGCTTTACATCTGCGGCTGGGATGTTTGTGGGTCACTTTCTGGCGTGGATGGCATCCGGAATATTGTATGCGGTATACTTACAGCAAAATTCCGGAGAGTTCGCTCCCGGTCCGATTTCATTTTATGCGGCCGGCATTGCCGGAGCAGCCTGTGTGGTAATAGCTGGATGGACAACTGCAAACCCAACCATTTATCGGGCGGGCCTGGCGATTCAGGCCATGATTCCGCGCACTACAACATGGAAGGTCACTTTGGTAGTCGGACTGGTGACAACTATAGCGGCCTGTTTCCCAGCGCTGGTAATGAGGCTGTTGGATTTCGTGGCGTTGTACGGACTTGTATTGATGCCGATGGGAGCAATTATTTTCGCTGACTTTTATCTTTCAAAAAAAATGGGCTTTGTTTCCGATTACGCCGAAAAAGCGGGCATCGGATTTAATATGGCTGCGGCCCTTACCTGGATTTTAACACTTGCATTTTGTCTGGGGCTTAATATGGCTGTGGGAATTGAGATCTTCTTTCTGGGCTTGCCCGGTTGGTTCGTAGCGACGGTTCTGTTTGTCGTCCTCAGTAAAGTCTTTCAACGCAAAACTTATCCCTAGGTGAATGAAACTGCTTGCATCCATACTTGCTATCATCGCGCTTGGCCTTACCGTTATTCCATCCATCCTGGTATTCAACCACGCAATAGAGTTTGACCTTCACAAAAAACTCATGGCCGCAGGCACGGTGTTGTGGTTCCTTACTGCTCCTCTTTGGTTTAGGAAGGGGAGAACCCATTGACTTGCACCATTTGTTTTCTGTAGATTTTCGATAGGTATAGGGTATAAGGGTGAGCGATCTTCAGGGCATCAGATACGATCTGGTGTCACGGTCTTGATTTCGTATGGTGCAAGCACATATTTGTTATTGCGGAAAGTTACCAACTGTCCGGTAGGCGTGTAGTTAACGAGGATGAGTGTCGAAGAGCTTCCATTTGTAAGAAGCAGCGCATCTGCATTTTCTGGATTGCTGCTTACGGTATGACGCACCTGGTGGTCCGTCATAGAAAGAACCTGGCGGATCACGTTGTATACAGGGTATTTCTCTCCTGTTAGTGAAATCACGCCCTGGCTACCCGCTGATTGATAAAATGTCACGGAATTTGTATTTGCTGACGACAATGCTTTTATGCTTCCTAACGTGAACGCTGCTGCAAATTCCGTAAGCTGACGCGGATCGGCTTTTTTTTCATTTGGTAGTATCTTATCTGCCGCTACTGTTGCCGCGGGGTTATATCGCTTCCGAAGAGTTAGTGATGAAATATGAATTCTTTTGGTGTTGGGATACAGCTCTCGGGCGGAACGTACGGTTTCAAATTGACCCCAAATATTTTCAATAATTGTAAAGTCGTCTGTAGCGTGCTCTTGGGGATCAATGCTATAACTAATGAAGTCAATACCCTTATCCTCGAATAGGTTCGTATTTAGTTCGCGATAGTTGTAATCAGTGCCGGCACCGATCATTGCTGATGGAAATACTACTTTCAACGACTTTGCTTTATTCACTAAGTCCTGGGACGTAGCATGTTTGTCTGTACTCAGCATAATAATCTGTTTAACTTCTTTTGCAGCATCTGCGCCAATCTCACAAAATTTCTCCAGATCAACATCTTCACTTATATGCAATGCGACTTCAAGAGGAGCACCAATATCCTTTGCGATCTTACAGTTCCGCGTGAAGGTACTCACCCAATCTTTTTCAAAAGGCCTTACTTCAACTCTGTAGTGATGAAGATTTAGTTCGCGGAGGGCTGTAATACAATCTGAGGAGAGAGAGTTGCTTTCTGTAGAGGCCGCGATACCGATGTTGGGAAGGTCAGAAGAACTGTCCAATACAGTAATATCTATCGCCTCTTCTTCGCCGGCAATGGGCGGCAAATTTTCATCAGTTCTAAAAATCACTTTCTGTCTTACCTTGTCTCCAGCCTTCAAGAGCACTGGAAAGGGAATGGAAAGGGGTGTGCAGAATGTCTTATAAGATGCGTCACACCAGTTTCGCTGGTCTTCTGTTTCAAAAGCGTCGCCTTCATACTGCAATGAATACCAGTGCTCATTACACTTCCATCTAAAACTCCTTAGATCTTTGAAAGGGTTTTCTGCTGATATGGTTACTGGGAAAGTATCCCTTGATTGTGATCCATCAGTATGAGTCAGTTCACAAGGTCCGCCGGCTGTATACTTAATCGGATGAAGTATGCAAAGACCTGCCCTGTTCTTTAGGATGTCCGATAGGGCTTCACCAGTTATCTCGAAGGTAATTTCCCCGTCGTCTTTTCCTGTGATCAGAACATTCCATTTAAAAATTTTTTCTTCTCGTAAAACATTGAAGCACTCATATCTAATGGTAAATCCGTTTGAAAGTCTTTCTATTTGCTCCTGTTGAATCACATGGCCGAACGTATTCCAGTTGTGATCTCTGAGAGCCAGGTAGATCATGCGGATCACTTCGACATTACCATACCTTATGCGACGCAAAAAACCATTGTTGTAACCTACGGTGAACGGGCCAGCCTTGAATGTTTGCATAGAGATTGGTGAGGTTTATCGATTGATGAATTGATCCACGTTTTCCTTTGTGATTTTCAGCAGGCCTGTGTTGATCATATAAGGAACGCTTGTGATTCCCGCCTTTGCATCATTTTGCGCCAACGGATTTGTGTGATGTACCATATCATAGAGAAATTGTGCACCATACCACGTAAACAGTTCGCGCTTCTGGCCTGCAAGCATTTGGATTACACCATCCTTTACAAGGCGAAGATGTTCCGGCTCCCAATCGACAGTAGTAATTTTGACTTTACCCGCTTTACCTGCCTCACGCACAGATAAAGCGATCCCTGGTCCGGAATTGGAATCAAATCCACAGAACCCTGCTATATCCGGATGGGCTGCCAACACATCCGAAGTTATTTTTGCGGCCTCTTCAACATTTGCCTTGTCGTCGTACTTGCCTACAATTTCGATGTCTGGATAATTTTTAAAAACATCGAGCAAACCTTTGAATCCCTGTTCCATATTAACAAGACCAAGAATACCCATGTATGCAACCTTACCCTTCCCGCCGATAAGGTTTGCCATTTCTTCTCCCTGCATTTTTCCAATCTCATACCAATCGGTTCCGAGGAAAGCATGACGGTTGGACCCTGGGATATCAGAATCATATATAACGGTTGGGATACCTGCTGATACGGCTTTGTTGATTACCTGTGCTATCGCAGGATCTGTGCCGTTAATAAGCAGTCCTGTCGGACGTGTACCTATTACTTCTTCTATTGTATTGATCTGTGCGGGAACATCCCACTCGGCCGGACCTAATATTGAAACCTTAACATTCATTTTTTCGCCCCAGCGTTTGAATGCTGCCTGATCGTGGTTGACGTACATAGGCATAGTAACAGCTGTGGTCACCATAACATATTCTTCGTTTTCAATATTGGGGCGGGCAACAGCAGATTGGACTCTTGTCGGTGCACTTAGGCCATTCTTTGGCGGCAGCTCGCAACCGGACAGGACCAGCAGAACTAACGTCACTAAAGTCAGTGTCCTCATATCAGCTTCTTGGTTGGTTGAACAAAGTAAAGACTTCCCATCATCAGGGTCTAGCTTATGGTTGAATATTTTCTCTGCAAATACTTGTCTACCCATAGCGTTGCGATCAGGATCAAACCCAATATTATTTCTTGCCAATACCCGGAAATCCGGGCGATCACCATGATATTGGCGATTAAGCCCATAAACAACGCTCCGAGCAGAGCGCCTGGAATTTTTCCATAGCCGCCCGTAAGCGTTGCTCCGCCGAGAATAACTGCGGTAATTACGCGCAGCTCAAGACCTCTACCCATGGTTGGAAGCGCCGCACCAAGCCTGGATGATAACAATATTCCTGCAACGCCTGCTAACAATGCAGAAATAATGAATCCAATCATTTTCATCTTCTTGACCCTGATACCTGACAAGTCCGCGGCCCGTTCATTGCCCCCGATGTAATAATACCTGCGGAAGAAAATGGTTTTGTTAAAAAGGAAAGTGAATAAGGCAATAATACCGAGCATGTACCATATCGGCATTTGAATTCCCAATAATTTTGACTGGCCTATCGCATTAAACCAGTAGGGAAGATTTTGAATTCCCGCACCGCTCACCAGCAGCGCGCATCCCCTTACAATTCCCATCATCGCTAAAGTCTGGATCATCGGGTTTATATTCTGATAAGCGATCAGGTACCCATTTATGAATCCGACGGCCAGTGCACCAAGCATACCCACAGTCAACGCTATGGGTACTGGCAATCCGTGAAAATGCATCAGGTAGGCAGTCAGGCACCCCGTGAAAGCAACAGTTGACCCAACGGACAAATCGAACGCACCCGAGATCAGCAACAACATCATTCCCACTGCGACGATGGTATCTATCGAAAGGTTGAGAAGGATTTGACTGAAATTTTCGAATGTAGGGAAAGTACCTGGATAAATCGCGCTCGTGATCAAAGCCGTAAGAACTAACAGTACACCAAGTGAGTAAACACGTTCTTGTAAAATTCTGTTTAGCATCCTTCAATCTTTTTGAGAGTATATACGATACGTCGATAGCATATTAATTCAGATTCGTTAGCTATTAAGTAGCTAGTTGCATTATTTTCTCTTCGGTCATAGCTGACCCCGAAACTTCCCCTGCGATGCTGCCTTTTTTTATTACGATGATTCTATCACACAGCCCCAACAGCTCAGGCAGTTCGCTCGAAACGATTATAATACCCTTCCCACTTTCTGCCAGCAATCTCAGGATTTCATAGATCTGGTATTTTGCGCCGACGTCTATTCCATGCGTTGGCTCATCAATAATCAAAACTTCGGGATCGGTGAGCAACCACTTTGCAAGCAAAACTTTTTGTTGATTGCCACCGCTTAAATTGCCCACTCGTTGATTGATATGAGCAACAGCAATGCGCAAATCTTCCTTTGCCTTCTCTGCATGCATCTTTGCCTGGTGGCGATTATAAAAACCAGATGTCATAATCCTTGACATGCTGGCTACCACGATGTTTTCGGCAATTGTCATATCAGGAAAAAGACCTTCGCTCTTCCGATCCTCCGTATTGTAGGCAATCCCATGACGAATTGCGGACGACGGATGTGTCGGTCGATAAGCTTTATTCCGAACAAGAATTTGTCCTGAATGCAACGGGTCGGCACCAAACAGCGCACGGACAATTTCGGTTCTGCCTGCTCCGACAAGCCCGGAGAGACCTAAGATTTCACCTTTGTGAACCTGAAAGGATATGTTAGAAAACTTTACTCCGCTAATATTTTTTGCAATCAACAAAACTTCATCTGTCTTCGTACTTGAGGTTTTCAACAAGCCAATTTCCCGACCCACCATCTTTTTGATAAGTTGTTGCTTTGTTAAATCAACAGCCTTGAATGTACCCTGGAATTTTCCATCCTTCAATATGCTAATTCTATCGGCCAGCTCGAACATTTCTTCCAGGCGATGCGAAATGTAAATTATAGAAGTTCCTTTCGCTTTTAAGCTTCTCAGAATTTCAAATAGTTTCCGGGTCTCTTTGTAAGTTAACGATGCCGTTGGCTCATCAAGAATGAGAATCGAAGGCTCTCTGGAGAGCGCCTTGGCAATTTCAATCATTTGTCTTTGCGCGGGAGAAAGCTTTTCTACTAGCCTGCGAGGATTGATATCACCGATATCCAATTGCCTCAATAAGTCAGAAGTCTTTTTGTACAATGCATCGAATTGAATCAATCCCCATCCGTTCACTGGCTGCTGATTCGCAAATATATTCTCCGCAACGCTAAGGCTGCTGACAAGGCTAAGGTGCTGGTAGACCACAGCGATACCCTTGGCAAATGCTGCCTGCGGATTTTCAAAGGAGACCTTGATTTCGTCAATTTGAATCCATCCACTGTCCGCTTGAAGATTACCTGCAACAATGTTCATCAGTGTGGTTTTCCCTGCACCGTTCTCGCCGCACAAGGCGTGTATCTCGCCTCTTTCAATATTGAGTGATACATCGCTCAATGCCTTTACACCTGGAAACTCTTTGCTGATATTTTTGAGCTGAATGCCTGCCATTAGAAATGCTTCAGGTCTATCAAAGTATTGTTTCTGGAAGATGCATACGAAGCGTGCACCAGCCTAACCGTCTGAAGATTGTCATGTCCGGTTGTTTCTGCTTTTGACTTGCCCCTGAGCGCATTCAACAGATCCCGATTGCAATCAACAATGCTCGCGTGAACGAGACTATATTTTGGATCCGCCCACTCGTAGTTTAGCGGATCAGCTTTTATGACTTTAGTGCTCTGTCTGGTAGTAACGTGTATCTCACAGTCTCGTGTAAGATGGATCGAACCTTTTTCGCCCTCTACAAGGATGAACGTCTGAGGGAATGGTTCATACTCCAGTATTGATGCATATGAAATCTCTACAAAACAACTCACACCATTTTGCATTTTGAGAAGGACGTTAGCGACGTCTTCACCTTTAATCTTTGGGTTTACGGATGCAGTGTGACAAATCAGCGTACTAGCCTCTCCAAAAAGAAACCTGCACACATCAAGTATGTGCGATCCGATATCAGTTAGTATGAACTCCTCAAGTTCGGCTAGAAAGGGTTGATTGTCAAAGACCGGGAAGCCACTGCAAAACGTTATCCTTGATTTAAAAACATTTCCTATTTCACCCGATTCAATCACTGCTTTTAATTTGCGAATGGGGGTTTGCCACCGCCAGTTCTCGTGAATGAAAAAGGGTACGTCCAACCGGTCGCAGATGTCGACCATTTGTTTTGCAACGCCTAGCTTAGGCGCCATTGGCTTTTGGCAAATAACAGAAACTCCTTTTCGCGCTGCCATCTCTGTAAAAGCGGCGTGAGTATCAACGTCTGTGATAATATCAACAAAATCCAACTCTTCACGATCAAGCAGATCTTGCACATTATCGTATACGTGGGGAATATTGAATTTGTCGGCAATTGCTTCAGCCTTGGATTTTGTCCTGTTGTAAACCGCGACCAGGTCAACTCCATCCAGTTCTTTCCAGGCTGGAATCTGATAGTTGGCCCAGAAGCCTGTGCCAATGACAGCAAAGCGAAGCTTCCTATCCATCTCAGACCTGGCCAGGTTGTTTGAAATTTTTGGAAGCATCATCAATTACCAACACCCAGTCATGGCCATAGCCGGAAGTTGGCGGAGTAAATTCGTGCTGTGACTTTTTAGCACTCTTACCTATTTCCTTAACTTCTCCATTGCGCGGATTATACCAGTAGGCCATGATTTCTTTACCTGATATCTTGTTCGTGTTGACCGTGAATTTCTTCCCCTGCGAGCTGTAAACAAAAATGTAATCATTTCCCCTTGTTGCCTGTATCCGGTCGCCTGCGCTTAGGGCATCCGTTATCAATGACTGGTCTGGTACCCGATCGAACATGGGCCGCGATTCTATCAACCTCCTCAAGAACTTCATCTGGCCGGCTCCTGGTAAATCAACAGCGATATACCAGGGATGATGAGGCCCGTTTACAGGCGTTCTGTTTGGTGCATACATCTGCCAGATGTCATGGCATCCATAAGTGTGACCAAAGGCACCGGCAAAAATATTGAACCAGGCAGCTTTGCGGACGTCATATGCACTTGAAGTACCCAGGTCATTTGGATTAAAACAGACAGGATGATCCTCATAGATCGGTTCACCATCGAGAACGGGTTTAACCGGCTGAAGATTGTAAGCGTATTGCATCCGGTCCCAGAGAAATAAATCTCGACAGTGCCCGGTCTGAAACATGTTCACGTCCAACCAGTCGTCATTGTGAAACCATTTTGCTGAGCCCCCATCCGTCATACCATTAGGCTGGGGGTGAAACGTGATCAGGGCTTTATCTTTTCCAACAGCCTCCTCAATTCCAGCGGCCATTGCGCGCCAGATTGCCAAATCACTTTCGTTGCGGGGATTTCTATCTCCACCCAATATCCAGATAATATTCTTGCTCTCCTTATACCGGTTGCTAAGCCATTTGCCATAGGCTTTGGCATTTTCAGGATTAAATATTTCAGGTCCCATTCCCCAGCGGTCCTTATTCACTTTGTCTCCCCACGTTGGAAGCATGCCGATATATATGTTCAGCTCGGCCGCTTTTCGCACAATAAAATCCACATGCTGGAAATACGCTTCGCGAGGTTTCGTCGGATCGTCGTTTTCAAGCGGAATCTCTCCATAGGCGTTTGGAGTATGAAGCCCGTCCAATTCTGCCAGCACAACGGCCTGAATAACATTAAATCCTTTGTCTGCACGATTCTTCAAGTAAGAAGTGGCCTCCTCACGGTTCAGGCGATGAAATAGCTCCCAGGCGGTATCACCCAACCAAAAGAAAGGTTTCCCATCCTCGGTTTGAAGAAACCGTTTGTTTGCGCTTACCTGTAGCTGAGCAGTCGTCATCAGTGGATTGAAACTAATGGTTAACAATGCTATTGCAAAAATTTTAGCGAACATATAAATGAAGTTTAGATTATGTCGTTGCGGGAATTTTTGTCATAACATCAATTTGATGCCTGACGTGTTGCGGGTCGAGAACTTTCTTCCAGTCCTCCTTAAAGATAAGTGGTTTGCCTATTTGAATTGCTTTGTAACACGCATCTGAAAAAACACCTCCCGGAATTTGATCGAAGCATAAAGCTAGATCAATATTAATATGACCCATAAAGAAGTCGAAGACCGCGTCTTTTGGAACACCCATTTTGATCACCTCATCCATCGCTTCGCGCATGGTAAACATAACTGCACCTAAAAATGTCTCAGCTAAACCGGGTTCAAGCAAAGCCATCTGTTCAACGGTTATCCTATGCGCGCGAGTGACCGGTGCGTACATTGTTACAGCCAGTTCTTCTCCAATTTTATAATGATCTTCAGGGCCTTGCATAAGAGCGCATACAATAGCCTGACGGGCCGTAATACCGCCGAAGTAATCGAAATGTTTTTTTTGATCCGGTTCCCAATTGAACACGGAAGGGTGTGTTGGATGGGAGACAAAATAGGATATATCCTTCCTGGAAGGCAAATGGCCACCTGCAGCGGCTGCCGGATCTAATGTAACTATTATCGCTCCCGACTTAAACGTGTTGACATACTTACTAGCTACCTTTCCGATGTAGATGTCGGGAACGGCGAGAATTATTATATCCGCATCTGGGATAACTTCCTCTGCCGGTGCAACCTTTACACCTCGGGCTTCCAGTCGCTCGATGCCAACCGCGGAGACTTCAACATATTTCATTTCGTAGTTGGAGCCTTTCAGATTGTCTGTAAGCCGGCATCCCATCTTTCCGCCGGCCCCTACCAGAACCGTATTAAGTTTTGCCATAATATTATTGGTTAGTCTTAAAAAAAGGTAAACCCTTCAGGTAATCAATTGATGCCTCGGCCCAGGACAATTCCTTTTTTATTGTCGCATCCATGCTTTCTTCCGGCGTCGTCCATTGTTCCAGTATTGCGCTCTCACACCTTCCAAAAGGGAGTAACTTTTCAATGATGTCGGTCACATTCATCATTCCGGTGCCAGCCGGAGTGCCGGCGACAATAAATCCCATTTTATGATCGAAACGCCGAACGATGAAATCCTTGATGTGCAGATTCACTGTGTAGGGTGCAAGAACATCGACAACCCAATCCAGTCCTTCACCCGCGCCGATAGAGTTAACAGTATCAAGACAAACTCCAACGCGTTCGTCTGAGATAGCTTCGATTATTCGCGCAAGTTCCCGTGCCCTGAACCGATCGTGATTTTCAATTCCAAGAGTTATTTTACTTTGTCGTAATTCCCCTACAAAATTTTTAAGTATCGAAATTATGGTGTCGCCAGAAGGTTCGTACTTTTCACCGTCGACAACAAAACGCAGTAGGGGAGCTTCCAAAAACTTGGTGATTTCCAAGTATTGCTGTAGGTGATCTTCCGTTAGCTTTCTGGCCCCCACTTCCAGTCGGATGTTATTTTTTTTAACAGATGACTTGAAGTCCTGCAACATCGTTTCTGTCATGTTGTGCAATGGTAGATTGTCACCAACCTGCAAGCATTTCAAACCATAACCTTCGACCCTTTTGAGAAGGTCAAAGGCACTAAGGTTAGGTTGGTTAGTATCCATTCCAATCGCCCAGCCATAGGTAAAACTGCTTATGCCAAGTACCATCAGAAATGTTTATACAATGTTAGCCTCTGCGGCACCATCGTTGCATCCACTTATTTGGCGAATCAGGATGCTATTTTTGCATATCTTTAAAATTTTGAGCCAAAAAGTGTTTATTTAGGATACAATGGTCAATCAACTACCACAGCGTCCACATCTTCTGAAGATCATCCCGCCGGTTGAAAACTCGATAGTGATCAAGGGTGACGCGATATCATGGAATAACCCGTGGCACTACCATCCAGAGATTGAGATCTTGCATTGTATAAAAGGAAAAGGAACAAATTTTATTGGTAACTCCATCCGAAATATTGAGGAAGGTGAGTTGCTGGTGCTCGGTAAGAATCTGCCCCACACACGACAAAGGGATCGTGACTATTACATGGAATACCCCAATGAGAATCCTGAGTCAATCGTCATCCAGTTCCGCGACGATTTCCTAGGTGAGGGATTCTTTAATCTACGCGAATTCAAGCACATCGGAACTCTCCTAAATGACGCTACCCTGGGGTTAAAATTTTTTGGAGAAACTCTGAGGAAAACAACGGATAGGCTAAACGCAATAGTTAGCATGGATCCCACAGCGGCAGTATTAGAGTTATTAGCGATTCTGGATGGCCTGGCGCGTTCGGATGAATTTATTAAACTCAATTCGGTCAATTACGTTGTTGAAACGCACGAAAAATCGGCTCAAAAGATTAATAAGGTTTATCATTTTACAATCGAACATTTCCGCGAACCGATTTCTCTGGAACAGGTAGCAGCGTTAACAGATCATTCGCCTGCAGCTTTTTGCAGATACTTTAAGACGCGCACCCGAAAGAGTTACTTTCAATACCTTACAGAGATACGGATTGGATATGCCTGTGAATTGCTAAGAGAAGGGACAATGGATGTAACGCGAGTTTGCTTTGCCAGCGGTTTCAATAACCTTTCAAATTTTCATAAGCAATTCAAAAAAATAATGAGACTCACGCCGAGCGAATATCGCCAACAGAGTCTTCGAAAAGTTCCTTTGGGTGATGAACGATTGCCACAAAGACACGAGGGCACTAAGAATCACAAAGAAATTTAAATTCAGAATTGGCTTGAAAACACTTTGTGCTTTCTTTGTGTCTTCGTGCCTTTGTGGTGAAATTCCAGGAAACACTTTGTGAATCTTAATCTCTTTGTGGCAATTTTGTGCCTTATTGTCGGCCACATATTATCGCGAATGAGGCGACCAAAAATTGCTATCTTAAGGCATCATCCAACTCAAACAACAGAAATATGAAAACTATTATTTCCTCTGCAATCATGATGCTGATATTTCTCTCGTGTGTAGGACAAGCGCCTCCACGCCTTATCGTAAGAGGAGATGATATGGGATTTTCTCATTCGGGCAATGAAGCGCTGATAAAATGTTACAAGGAAGGAATTCAAACCTCAATAGAGATCATTGTTCCATCGCCCTGGTTCCCTGAGGCGGTCAGGATGCTCAACGAAAATCCAAACGTGGATGTAGGTATCCATATAGCACTAACCAGCGAGTGGGATAACGTGAAGTATCGACCGGTTTCAAATAGTCCAAGCCTGACAGATAAAGACGGCTATTTCTATCCCTTCATTTATCCCAACAAAGATTATCCCGGACAGGCTCTTTTAGAAAACAAGCCTGATCCAGCGGATGTTGAGCGAGAGATCCGGGCTCAGATTGAACTTGCTTTGAAGAAGATCCCGCGGATAACTCATATTTCAGGTCACATGGGATGTTATAACATGAACGATGAAGCGAAAGCCATTGCAAAAAAATTGGCGAAGGAATACAACATCGACATAGACCTTTCAGCACAGGGCGTGAAGTCTGTTAGGTATGCAGGACCGAAAAAAACATCTGAAGAGAAAATCGAAAGTTTCATAAAGATGTTAGATGGTTTAAAACCCGGAGAAACTTATCTTTTTGTTGATCACCCCGGAATTGATACTCCTGAGCTTCGCGCAATTTATCATAAAGGATATGAAGACGTTGCCATCGATCGTCAGGGTGTAACAGACACGTGGACGAGCCAACGTGTGAAGGACGCTATTAA
>JAEZBX010000009.1 GCA_023412765.1 Bacteroidota bacterium | reverse complement strand
ATCGATGCCTACAAGAAGGGAGATACGTTTGCGACTTGGTTGTGGTTGTCTTCAGTTCGTAAACTGGCGATCAGCATTGCCTCTTATATTAATATTCTTTCGCCGGAGGCGGTGATTATTGGAGGCGGTATTGCCGAGGCAAAAGATGCGCTGACGGGTCCACTGGAAACATTCCTTGATCTTTATGAATGGAGACCTGGTGGAAAGAAGACGGTAGTCAAGCTTGCGCATTTTTCAGATCTTGCCGGCGCGATTGGTGCTGCCGGTTTTGCACTTTCAAAACAAAATGAATTAAATGACGCCAACACAGTCGTATCTTGATAAATGCCGACATATTGCAGATGTTGTTTCGCAGCAAGAGGACAAAATCCAGCAAGCAGCAACATGGTTTTCAAAAAGCATCTTACAGGGAAGGATGGTCCATATGTTTGCAAGTGGGCATAGCCGCATTCTTGTGGAAGAAATGTGGCCTCGGTATGGTTCGTTCCCTGGATTCAATCCTATTGTCGAGTTGTCGCTTACATTCCATAATTTGGTGGTGGGTGCGAACGGACAGCGTCAGGCAATGTTTCTTGAAAATGTACCAGGACTCGCGGGACGAATTCTTCGAAACTTCGACACGTCACCGGAAGATTGTGCGGTAGTAGTCTCATCCAGCGGATGCAATATTGTGCCGATAGAAGTTGCCGAAATATTCCAGCAAAGGAAAATTAAAGTCGTTGCCATCATAACACGAGAGCACTCTGAAAAAAGCACAAGCAAACGTCAGGACGGAAAAAAACTCGGAGATTTTGCTGACCTGGTGCTCGACACCGGCGCACCTGCTGGCGACGCTATGGTCCACATCGAAGGCCTGGCGACTCCAGTGGCGCCTGGCTCTACCGTTGGCGGTGTATTGATCATTAATTCAATCAAAGCAGAATTGGCGAAATTGCTTACAGAGGCAGGACAGCCGCCGAAGGTTCTCACAGCATCGGTCGTAGCAGGCGAAAAGCGTGCGGCAGAATTGTTTGAGAGTGCCTACGACGAACATGCTCGTCGGTTGGCGAAACTTTATGAAAACATGGGTAAAAAAGTTTGATCTAAACGTCGATAAAAAATGCAACCACTTCCCATCCGTACAACAGTAATAGGTAGCTACCCTTTTCCGGGATGGCTGGAATTTTCAGTGAAGAATCTTCAGGAGTTCGGCAATGCAGATAAAGAGGAGATGATTGAGGACGCAGTCATTGCGGCAATCCATGACCAGGTGACCGCGGGATTGGATGTTATTACAGACGGAGAGCAAACACGTCTTGATTTCAATTTGTCATTTTATGGCTATATACAGGGAATCAAAGAGAATACTGATGAACTGCGCAAATGGGGACCAGCAGCGCACGATCAGCGTGGGAAACATTCAATAGTAGACACACTAACGGCACCTAACGGTTTGGGTACTGTAAAGGAGTTTCAACGACTAAAGAAATTGGCTCCCGCCGGACCAGTATTAAAGGCCAGTGTTCCCGGTCCATATACACTTAGTGGCAGACTACTTCCTAATGACAAGTACAAGGACAGGTATGCGGTAACGGAAGCCATTTTACCTTTGATCAGAAAAGAACTCGAAGATCTTGTTGCTGCTGGTTGCAAGGAAATTACTGTAGACGAGCCATCGATGAGCTGCTATGCTTACAAAGAAGACACTAAGCGATTCGTCGATATTTTCAATCGCACTGTGGGTTCGATTTACGGTAAATGCAGACTTTCTACTCATTTGTGTTTTGGAAATTTCAAAGGAAGGCCGATTGGCTATCGTAGTATTGCTCCAATGTTGCCAGACTTTCTTGATTTAAAGGTTGATGAAGTTCATGTTGAAATGGCTAACCGGGAATTTGCTGAGATTGAGCTTACCAAAGTGTTCGCGGAAAAAATGGACGTAGCCGTCGGTATCATCGACGTGAAAAACTATTATATAGAAACGGTGGATGATGTAGTATCCAGGATAAAAAAGTGTCTTGCCTATGTTCCTGCTGAAAAGTTAGCGGTCGCTCCCGACTGTGGTCTCAGTCAGACTGCAAGATGGGCATCGCGTCAGAAACTTGTTAACATGGTTAAGGGTGCGAAGCAGGTACGAAGTATGTTGTAGCAGTAGGCTACGGAGAATGCACTTTGGGTGTAAGGAATAAGGAATGAGTGAGACTGCATGTTATGCCTCTATTAACAATCCTACTTTATCATCTTGTGAATTGTGTATGGTTACTAGCAATGCGCTCAATAAATGCAAGGAGAGAGGCACGACGAACAAGACGCAGCTCTCACGTCGTGTTCTTCTAAGGCACCTTTTGTGACCATTGTTGCCCTGCATTTTATCAATCCTGTATTAGTAAAAGTGTAAGCTGACAACGTAGGACTAACTAATCCCACTTTGTCATGTTTGAGCATTTTTGAGGAAAGGAATAAGGAGTAGGGAATAAGCGTGCGCACTTTGAGGCCCACCCTTACTCCTTATTCCCTACTCCCTATTCCTTTTTTTTCTGACTTGACAAAGTAAGACTTATAAACTATTATTATACGACCCGCAACATCAAATCAACTTGAAATGTTAATACAGCCAGTAGCCAGGGGGATAGATTTATGTAATCAGATGAAGAAGGCAAAAGAGGCCGCTTCGACTGAGTCGTTTGATATATGGTGGCTGGGTCAAAGTGGGTTTCTCATACAATGGAATGGTAAATGTCTTTTGTTAGACCCTTATCTCTCAGATTCACTGACTAAGAAATACGCTAATACTGAAAAACCACACGTCCGTATGAGCGAATTGGTGATCGAACCGAATTTGCTCGACTTTATCGACATCGTAACATCCAGCCATAATCACACAGACCATTTGGATGGAGAAACACTCGTTCCAATTCTTGCCTGTAATCCTCAAATAAAATTTATAATCCCGGAAGCCAACAGAAGGTTCGTTGCTGACCGGGTAAAGTGCGACGGTGCATTCCCGATAGGCCTAAACGATAATGAAAAAGTTTCGTGGAATGACTTTACCTTCTATGGTATGCCGGCGGCACACAATTCAATTGAACGCGATGAAGGAGGGAGATCGAAATTTATGGGATATGTGGTGCAGTTCGGAAAATTTAAAATTTATCATAGTGGAGACACACTTTGGTTTGATAACATGGTAGAACTCCTCAAGCCGCATAGGGTTGACGTTGCATTCCTTCCTATCAATGGTAACGATCCGGCTCGCGGCGTCGCAGGAAATCTCAATGCAGAGGAAGCTGCCCGCCTTGGTCGCGAAATCGAGGCCAGGCTAGTAATCCCACATCACTACGATCTTTTTGAATTTAATACTGCCGATCCCGCGGATTTTGTTAGGGAAGCACAGCGGTATAATCAGCCGGTTAAGGTTCTGAAGCTCGGGGAGAGGTTTACTTTCCGTTAATCGTTATCCGTTATCCGTTATCCGAGCGCCAGCCTCCTCGTATAACGCCATAATTCCATTGAACCACGATTAACGGATAACTATTAATCCTACTTTGTCAACTTCCAATTAAGTGCTTTGAGAGAAGTATTCCTCACTTTTGATGCACAATTTGTACTTCGTCGTCTAGCGCAACAGGTAATTGATCGTGATTTGGCTCCGCAGCCGCATGGCTGCGCTTTTGGATTTGCAACTGAATTTTAGCCGCACATCCCCCACCAGGCCAAAGCTAAAATTAGGTTGCAATCCAAAAGCTGGAAGAATG
>JAEZBX010000342.1 GCA_023412765.1 Bacteroidota bacterium | reverse complement strand
TCACGCTTGAGTACTGATCTCTTTTTCTTTTTTGCTACAGTTTCCATTGTTACTTAGCCTTGTTACCTGAATGTCCGCGGAAAGTCCGGGTAGGTGCAAATTCACCTAACTTATGTCCGACCATATTTTCCGTTACATACACAGGTATAAATTTATTTCCATTGTGAACAGCGAAAGTATGTCCGATCATTTCGGGCACGACCGTAGATCTTCTCGACCAGGTCTTGATGACGGATTTCTTACCTGATTTTTCAGTGGCTTCAACTTTCTTCAGGACTCTGAAGTCACAATACGGTCCTTTCTTTATCGAGCGTCCCATTATTTTTTCCTCTTAGCTATGATTAGGCGATCTGAGTATTTCTTCGGATGGCGGGTCTTCTTACCTTTTGAGTAAAGGCCTTTGCGCGATCTTGGATGACCTCCTGAAGCGCGTCCTTCACCACCACCCATCGGGTGATCTACTGGGTTCATTGCAACGGCACGGGTACGGGGCCGAACACCTCTCCAACGCTTGCGACCTGCTTTACCCACGCTTTCGTTCATATGGTCTGCGTTAGACGTTGTCCCAACTGTTGCCATACATACATCCAATACGTTGCGCATTTCACCAGAAGGCATCTTCAAGGTTGCAACGCCGTTCTCACGAGCAAGTAACTGAACAAATGTACCAGCACTTCTTGCGATCGCTCCACCTTTTCCAGGTTTCATTTCGACGTTATGCACTATAGTACCCAAAGGTATCTTCGCCAAAGGCAACGCATTACCTACTTCAGGTGCAACATCAGGCCCGGAAATTACTTCCTGGTCTACTTTCAATCCTTCGGGAGCCAGAATATAGGTCTTGGCACCGTCAGCATAAAACAAAAGTGCTACGCGTGCCGAACGGGTGGGATCGTATTCAATTGATTTAACGACAGCAGGAACTCCTGTCTTGTCGCGTTTAAAATCTATGATTCTGACTTTTTGTTTGTGACCACCGCCGATGTAGCGCATAGTCATACGCCCATTGCTATTTCTTCCACCGGATTTTTTCAGTGTAACAAGGAGCGATTTTTCAGGCGTCGATGATGTGATATCATCAAACGAAGGTGCCAGTCTGTGTCGCGACCCTGCTGTTACAGGCTTTAGTTTCTTTAACCCCATGGTTCAATATTATACGTTGCTATAAAAATCGATTACTTCCCCTTCGGCAAGCGTTACAATTGCCTTCTTGTAGCTAGGCTTGCGGCCAGCCAATACACCCGCTTTGGTGTAACGGGTCTTTTTCTTCCCCATTACCAACATCGTGTTCACTCTTTCTACATTGACGCCATACTGTTTTTCAACGGCAGTCTTTATCTCAACCTTGTTCGCGTCTGGATCAACAATGAAACCGTATTTGCCTTTCTCATTTAAGGCAGAGACTTTTTCAGTTACCAAAGGTTTTTTCAGGATACCCATCACTGTTTAGTTTAATAAGTTTTCAACCTTGCTGATTGCGCTTTCTACAAGAACTAATGTATCAGCATTCATCAGATCATAGGTATTGATCTGATCAGCTGTAGTAATCTTTGTGTTTACTACATTTCTTCCTGCCAGAACAACATTCTTGTTGCCTTCAGGTAGAATAAAAAGAGTCTTCTTATCTCCAAGTGAAAGGGATTTCAGCAGCCCTACAAACTGTTTTGTCTTTGGGCTATCGAAGCTAAAATCTTCAAGAATAGCAATTGAATTGTCTTTGGCCTTGTATGTCAGTGCTGACTTTCTCGCCAGGTCCTTCACTTTCTTGTTTAACTTAAAAGAATAATCGCGGGGCTGAGGTCCGAATATCCGCCCACCACCTTTGAATTGAGGATTCTTGATATTACCCGCACGTGCGCCGCCAGTGCCCTTTTGTTTTTTCAACTTCTTTGAAGAACCAGAGATTTCGTTACGCTGCTTCGACTTGTGTGTTCCCTGGCGCTGATTTGCCAGATAGCTTTTTACATCGAGGTAAATTGCGTGATCGTTGGGCTCAATAGCAAAGATGCTATCAGAAAGTGTGACTTTCTTTGAGGTTGCCTCGCCGCTTGATTTTATAACTGCTACTTCCATTATTTCTGAAGAATTACAGTGGAGTTTTTGGCACCAGGAACGGAGCCGCTAACAATAACTACATTTTGATCTGCAAGGATCTTTACGATCTGGAGGTTGTCTAGCTTCACGCGATCACCACCCATGCGACCGGCAAGACGTTTACCTTTTGGCACGCGTGATGCAAAAGACGCGTTACCCATTGAACCAGGAGCGCGAAGTCTGTTATGCTGACCGTGTGTTGCACCGCCAACGCCGGCAAAATTGTGTCTCTTAACAACGCCCTGAAATCCTTTACCCTTTGAGGTACCGACAGCGTCTACAAAATCACCTTCAACAAATACATCCTGAACTCGGATCTCTTTTCCAAGTTCGATCATACCGTCGTACTCTTTCCGGAAGTCGCGAAACTCCACAACGTTGCGTTTGGGAGTAGTGCCAGCTTTTTTAAAATGGCCAATCGCTGCCTTGGTCGAATTTTTTTCTTTTTGTTCTCCAAAGGCCAACTGGACAGCACGATATCCGTCTGTTTCCACATTTTTTACTTGTGTCACCACACAAGGACCCGCTTCTATAACTGTACAGGCGATGCTCGTCCCGTCGGGACCGAAAACGCTCGTCATTCCTATTTTCTTTCCTATAATTCCAGGCATGGCTGAACCGATTTATGCTGTTTTTCAGGACTTTTCACGGTCATCCCGCAAAAAGGACTGCAAAGATAGGAACTAATGAATAGTTACCAAGTGCCGATTTCAAAATTTTTGGCAATGACGGTTACCTACAGGGCATACACTAGGGGATTCCTTTTAAAAATCGCGTATCATTGCCGGCAAGCCGCTACAAAATGAAAATGCCTTATCACATACGCTGGGGTGCTCTGTCTCTTCTGCTGATAATGCTCTTCCTGTTTAATCTATCAGCAGGCAGCGTTAAAATTCCACCGGCCGCAGTCTTCAACATATTGCTGGGCAATGAAGGTTCAAACCCGGTCTACAATGATATCATATGGCAATTCAGAGTTACAAAGGCGTTAACATGTGTGCTGGCTGGTAGCGCACTCTCGGTTGGCGGGCTACAAATGCAAACTTTGTTTCGAAATGCGCTGGCCGGACCCGACGTGCTTGGCTTGAGTTCTGGCGCCAGCCTGGCAGTCTCTCTATTACTAATGAGCCAGGCTGCAGGTTTTGAACTTCCCCTCGGGTCAGGTCCCTGGTCGACCGTTATAGCTGCAAGCGCTGGTGCTGGCATCGTCTTTATCGTAATCTTTTTTGTAGCCAGGCGACTCGGTGATAATACATCATTACTGATTATCGGTCTGATGATCGGCGCTGCGACGGCATCATTGGTGAGCGTCTTACAGTTCTTAAGCAAAGCAGAAGATCAGCAGGCTTACCTGCTCTGGACGTTCGGAAGCCTCGGCACACTTAACTGGACAGAAATAAAGATCCTTGCAGCGATCCTTGTGTTTGGCATTATTATAGGAATGATTTCAGTTAAGGCTTTAAATGCCTGGTTGCTCGGTGACAATTATGCAATGAGTGTTGGTGTTAAGCTAGGTAGAGCTCGCCTTTTAATCATTCTATCCGCGGCGGTACTTACTGGCGGAGTTACTGCTTTTTGTGGACCCATCGCCTTTGTCGGGTTAGCAGTTCCTCATCTGACGAAGCTCGTGATAAAAACTCATAACCACCGGATTCTATTACCGGCAGTGATAATAACTGGAGCAATACTCATGCTCTTCTGTGACGTATTGGCTCAGCTTCCTGGCAGCAACTACGTTCTTCCAATTAATGCAATAACTGCGCTGATCGGAGCACCGGTTGTGATCTGGATTGTATTAAGAGCTAAACGAATCTCTATATAAGATGGAAGAGGGAAAGGCTAACGGCGCGATTACGACTGAAAGTCTTACGATAGGATACATTCAGGGTCCGATTTACCATGAGCTGTTCCAACAGCTAAATCTCATGTTGGTCCCTGGCAAACTGACCTGCTTTATGGGCCCGAATGGGATCGGAAAATCTACCTTAATCAGGACTCTGGCGGGATTGCAAAAACCATTGTCGGGTGAAATTATTTACGCGGGAATGCGAAGGATGGGTTCAATGGATCTTCCCCAGCAGCTTGCTGTAGTTTTAACTGATCGGATTTCTGCTATAAATATGAACGCCTTTGATGTCGTCGCCTTTGGCCGATATCCATATCTCGGGTGGGATGCAAGGCTATCCGACCGAGATGAAAAGATGATCTCCGAGGCCATGGTTGAATTTCGCATTGATCATTTAAGAAATAAGAAAATTCACGAACTAAGCGACGGGCAGGTGCAAATGGTTATGATAGCCAGGGCAGTCGTACAAAATACACCAGTGATATTGCTGGATGAGCCAACGGCCCACCTTGACCTCAACAACCGACTGGAGATAATGAATGTTCTGCGGAGATTAGCCCATCAATCAAAGAAGGCAATTCTTGTCTCCACCCACGAATTGGATCTTGCGCTTCAGACTGCTGATGTGATTTGGCTCGCGGGTCACGACAAGAAGATCATAAGTGGCATTCCCGAAGACCTGGTCCTGAACGGCGCCTTTGATTCAATCTTTCAATTTAAAGGTTTTGATTTGAAGACAGGGAAAGTAGAGCACGTACCTCATCGCAGCATCTCAGTGCACCTTGTTGGAGCCGGTCATGATTACCTATGGACCAAGAATGCCCTGGAGCGGTGCGGATTTATAATCGGTGATGAAAATGTATCGGATTATACGGTATTGATAAGCCACGAAAACGGCGGATTGGTTTGGAAACTCAATGAGCAATCGACCTTCACTTCACTCGAAGAGCTCATTAATTCGTTCGCCTAGTCCTAAAGTTATACAAGAGTTCATCCATTCAATCGTTTGCGATACCCCATTGTAAGTTTCAGGGGCAATTTGATGCAATTCAATTGCGCGGCTTTTATTACGTTTGACCACATTTATTGATCCTCTATGATTAACCTAAGCGAACTTTTTCCTTACAAATTCAATAAAAAGTATTCAAAACCCGTGGCGTATTTCTCCATGGAGTTTGCAGTTGACCAACCCCTCAAGATATACAGCGGAGGCCTCGGATTTCTTGCTGGATCTCACCTTCGCAGTGCATATGAACTTAAACAGAACCTGATAGGAATCGGCATCCTTTGGAAAAAAGGTTATTACGACCAGGAGCGGAATCAGGACCAGACATTGCGAGTTAGCTTTCGCGATAAAGACTATTCATTTCTGACAGATACACATATTGTTTTTCCGATTACTATTCACGGCGCAAAAGTTTTTGTAAAGGCGTATCTCTTGAAGCCTGGTGTGTTTAATTCGGCGCCCCTGTTTTTGCTGAGTACCGACATTCCTGAAAACGACTATCTCGCGCAAACCATTAGTCATCGCCTATACGATCCCAACGAAACAACACGGATCGCTCAATCTATACTGTTAGGAATTGGTGGAGCAAAATTGTTGGATGTTCTTCAGCGTGAAACAGAAATTTATCACATGAATGAAGGCCACGCACTGCCTATGTGTTTTTACCTGCTTGATAAATATAAAAATATCGATGAGGTTAAAAAGCGCGTCGTATTTACAACACATACGCCCGAGAAAGCCGGCAATGAAGAACACAGCGTACCACTTCTACATAGTATGAGCTTCTTCAACGGATTATCATTGAGCCAGGTAAATGAATATGTGCAACCTGAACATGGGGTTCTAAACTATACACTCACTGCCCTCCGCCTTTCGAAGAAGGCAAATGGTGTATCTCAACTACACGGTGAGGTGGCGAACAAGATGTGGGGTAACTACAAAGGTATTTGTGAGATCACAGCAATCACCAATGCCCAGAACAAAACGTACTGGCAAGATCCCGCGCTTACAAAATTTCACAGCGAAGGCGACGAAAAAGGGCTGGTCGCTCGAAAGAAAGAAATGAAGCGCAAGCTTTTCAGAGTCGTCGCTAATCAGACCGGGAAGCTTTTTGATGAAGAGATACTTACTATTGTTTGGGCGCGTCGGTTTGCCGCTTACAAAAGAGCAAATCTTCTTCTCTTAAATTATGATCGCTTTTTAAGACTCGCGCAAAACAAAAATTATCCTGTCCAGATTATTTGGGCCGGAAAGCCATATCCTGAAGATTACGGAGCGATAAACATATTTAATGAGATCTACTGGAAGACTAAGGATTTGCCTAACTGTACCGTTGTAACGGGTTACGAGTTGTGGTTGTCAGACCATTTGAAGAAGGGTTCAGACATTTGGTTAAATAATCCAAGGTTGTATCATGAAGCTTCCGGAACTTCTGGAATGACGGCTGCTATGAATGGCTCCGTCAACCTTTCAATACCTGATGGATGGGTGCCCGAATTTGCACGACACGGAAAAAATTCATTCATCATAGACACCGCCGATGATGCGCTTACACCTGAATCGAAGGACAAGATCGAAGCCCAAAAACTTATGGATGTTTTGGAAAGAGAAATTATTCCAATGTATTACGATCATCCTGACAAGTGGCAGAAGCTGGTTATGTCGAGCATGAAAGACGTTCTACCATTCTTCGACTCGGGAAGGATGGCAGAGGAGTACTACGAAAGGATGTACCATTCTTAATCCTGCGAATTCATCGATCAGAAGTTGTTAAGTTTTCAGCAGCTTTGTTTTCATTAGATGCGTAAACAGGATTAATCTTACTTTGCCATCTTCTATTTAAGTGCTTTGAGAAGAGTATTCTTCGCTTTTTGAAGGTCGTTTTTGTAGGTCGTCGCCTAGCGCAGCATTGATTTGTCGTGATTTGGCTCCGCAGCCGCATGGCTGCGCTTTTGGATTTGCAACTGAATTTTAGCCGCACATCCCCCACCAGGCCAAAGCTAAAATTAGGTTGCAATCCAAAAGCTGGAAAAATGGTCGTGCTACTCCTCAATCCATAAAGTTCTTTTAACTTGACAAAGAAGGATTAACTCAAAAAGGGCACAATCGCTAGAACAGAAATATTGAAATCCCATTGCACACTGTATATTAGCCAATTAATTTTTCTACGTGTGAAAATCCTCAGTTACATTTCTATCGCGGCAGTCTTCGTGTCATGCTCTTCAAAAAAAGTCGACCCCCCTTCGGCGTTTGGTCCCACACCAAGTCAAGCCCAGCTCGAATGGCACAAGATGGAAATGAATGCATTCGTGCATTTTACTCTCAATACTTATACTGGCAAGGAATGGGGCTATGGCGATGAAAGTCCATCTATCTTTAACCCATCTTCGTTCGATGCAAACCAGTGGGTTCAAACCTTTAAGGATACAGGTTTCAAAGGAGTGATCTTAACTTGCAAACATCATGATGGTTTTTGCCTATGGCCATCATCATACACTGAACATTCGGTTAAGAACAGTCCGTTTCAAAATGGTAAAGGCGACGTGGTGAAAGAAGTAGCAGAAGCAGCGAAACGCAATGGACTAAAGTTTGGAGTTTACCTTTCTCCTTGGGACCGAAACAGGGCCGACTATGGCACACCTGCCTACATCGAATATTACAGGAATCAACTCAAGGAATTATTCGATAGTTATGGGCCAATCTTCGAAATGTGGTTTGATGGAGCCAATGGTGGCGATGGTTACTACGGTGGAGCTAATGAAAAACGCCAGATAGATGGATCGACTTATTATGACTGGCCCACAACGCTGGATCTCGTTAGACAAATGGAACCAAATGTTATTTTTTTCAGCGACGCAGGGCCCGGTGTCCGATGGGTCGGAAATGAAAGAGGAATAGCAGGTGAAACTAACTGGAACACGATTACGCCCGACACACTCTTTGCAGGTAAAGCCGGCATCACAGAACTTTTGAACACAGGTCACGAAAATGGAACAGCATGGATACCGGCCGAGGTGGATGTATCTATTCGGCCAGGATGGTTTTATCACGCGCATGAAGACAGTCTGGTAAAGTCACCAGAAAAGCTTTTTGATATTTATATGACCTCGGTGGGACGAGGTTCTACCCTACTGCTTAACATTCCACCAGATCAGCGCGGATTATTGCATGACAACGACGTAAAATCGTTGCAAGGTTTTAAGCAGATGTTACAAACAGAATTGGGAAACAACCTCGCGAAAAATGCTAAGGCAACATCTCCCTCTCATCGAGGCGGCGATAACGATTACAGCGCGTCTCAAACCACCGACGAAAATGACGAAACCTATTGGGCGACGGACGATAATGAAACAACCGGTTCCGTTGAAATTGATCTGACAGAAACGCGGACGATAAAGTATGTCGAAATACAAGAATATATTAAGCTTGGGCAAAGAGTAAAATCATTTTCGATTGAAGCTTACGTTAACAACACTTGGACTACAATTGGCGAGGGAACCACTATCGGATATAAAAGGATCGTGAAAATAGGCCCGATCGAGGCAAGCAAAGTCCGTGTTGCGATCAAAGACGCAAAAGCGTGTCCTTTAATTTCTTCTATCCGAATTTATTAAAGTTTAGCCTTAATTTAATCGTCGGCTATTTCCTGCGTGCGGCCGGAAAATGTTAAATTAGACGATTATAAATACGGGCTTTGAGAGTTTTGTTATCCATCTTGCTCACAACGGTAACGCTGAGCTTTGCCGAGACGCCCTCGTCGGGAATCTTCATAATAAAAAAGCCTGGCCGGAAAAATCCATGCGAACAGGAGTTGAAGATGTTGATCGGAGGTAAAAAGGTTTGTGTACTGAAGAAGCCCATTATCAATGTTGACGAAATCGAATACGTCACGGATATTCTATACGATCCGGTACTTAAGCGAAACCATGTTAATCTTGGATTGTCGTCTAACAGTGTAAAAACACTGAACCGAACCGTTAGCAGTATTACGAAGCCAGAATTTGCAATCGTCGTTAACAACAACGTCATTGGTATTTTTGTGATCAACGAACGGCTTACAGAAAATTTCCTAAGATTAGGAGTTGATCTTGAGCTTAAAGACCTGGAGACTGTGAAGGATGCGCTTGAGGATATGGTGAGCGGGAAAGACCGGTGATCGGTGTTCAAAGGTGATCGGTTATCGGTTAATCGGTGCCCGAAAATTATCGGGCCGGTCGGCTCGCGCACAGTTAGTGAAGCCCGCCTTATTCTTACTCCCTATTCCATATTCCTCTTCAAACGTGTAACCGATCAGAAGCAGCAACATCTTACCGATTACCTGATTCCCAATAGTTCCATTATCTTTCAAAAAAAAAACGTGGAAATTTTTGACACCGGTGATGATACTTTGTTCGCGGAGCTCCTGCTACCGGTACCCATACCCCGGCTTTTTACGTACCGAGTTCCCCGCGTATTAAACGATAAAATTCTGGTCGGGCAACGTGCAATTGTACAGTTTGGAGACCGCAAGATTCTTACAGGACTGATTGCAACAATTCATAAACAGCCACCTGTTGAATATGAAGCCAAATACATTCTCGAGATCCTTGATAACTACCCGGTAGTAACCGAGTTACAGTTCAAGCTTTTTCGTTGGATCTCAGACTACTATCTATGTACTCTCGGCGAAGTGATGAATGCAGCATTGCCGAGTGGGCTCAAACTTTCCAGTGAATCAATGGTACAATTACACCCTTCATTCAATCTGGAGGAGAGTAATTTTGAATTCAGCGAACGCGAACTACAACTGCTGAAACACCTGGCAAATGAATCGATGGACTATTCATCGATTTCAAAAACGTTAGGTGTCAAAAATCTTTACACCATATTAAAATCGTTGGTGTATAAAGAGGCAATCATTCTTTACGAGGAAGTCAAAGAAAAATATAAACCAAGAACTGAAAAAAAGATTAGGCTCACCGCTGAGTTCAACCACGCCGAAAAACTGGAAGAGCTCTTTGAAACTTTGGCTACCAAGCCCAAGCAGGAAGCTGTGCTGTTAAAATATCTGCAGGATGTTCCGGTTCTTGCCAATCCGGAAACAAACCGCGACGGTATTACAAAAAAGAAATTATTGAGTGATGATTTGTCAGAGTCTTCGTTATCGACTTTAATTAGAAATAATATCTTCGAAGAATTTGAGGTTATCGTATCGCGGTTTCCTGATGAAGAAAAAGTGGCGCCCCATGTTGTCCAGTTAAGCGAAGATCAACTTCGGGTGCAGCGCGAGATCTTAAAACATTTTCAGGAAGATAAGATTACTTTACTCCGTGGCATTACGGGTAGCGGAAAGACTGAAATATATGTCAACCTTATCAAACAAGCCCTCGATTCGGGATCGCAGGTTCTATATCTTCTTCCTGAGATCGCAGTGACCACACAAATTGTCCAAAGGTTAAAGAAGATTTTTGGCGACACAGTTGGAGTCTATCATTCACGATTCTCGGACAACGAGCGAGTGGAAGTATGGAACGGGATATTGAATGGAAAATATAAATTTATCATCGGAGTTCGATCATCCATCATGTTACCTTTTGATAACCTGGGCTTGATCATAGTTGATGAAGAGCACGATCCGTCATATAAGCAGCAAGAGCCGTCACCCCGATACAATGCAAGGGATGTCGCGATGGTAATGGGTCAAATGCATTATGCGAAAATCCTCTTGGGATCCGCCACGCCATCTATTGAAACATTCTACCAGGCGCAGCAGGGAAAATATGGATACGTAATACTCGACAAAAGATTTGGCGACGCACAACTTCCAACGGTAGAGCTAGCGGATATGAGTAAAGAACGGAAACAAAGAACCAATAAAGGTGAGTTTTCCGGGCTACTGTTACGAAAGATTGAAGAAACCCTTGCGAAGAAACAGCAAGTAATAATTTTTCAAAACCGGAGGGGCTATTCGCCGATGGTAAGCTGTGAAGATTGTGGATGGATTCCCAAGTGCGTCAACTGTTCGGTGAGCCTTACCTATCACCAATATAAACACGCGTTAATCTGTCACTACTGTGGATATCGTCAACCGCTGCCCCAGAACTGTCCTACTTGCACGTCTACGCGAATTAAGACTATGGGGTATGGAACAGAAAAACTGGAAGAAGAATTAAACCTTCACTTTCCTGATGCCCGAATACAACGGATGGATCTCGACACAACGCGCTCGAAAAGTGGATACGAAAGTATAATAGATCAATTCGAACGAGAGGAAACAAATATCCTGGTAGGAACTCAGATGGTGACGAAAGGTTTGGATTTCAATCATGTCAACCTTGTCGGAATTTTTAATGCTGATCGCATGATGCACTTTCCGGATTTTCGCTCGTATGAAAGGGCCTATCAATTGATCACACAAGTAAGCGGCCGCGCAGGTCGGCGTGACAAACCTGGCAGTGTTGTGATTCAAACTTCAAATCCACAACATCCGTTGCTGACTACGATTGTGAATCGGGCGCATGAAGAATTTTATGAGGGACAACTGCAAGATCGTTTTCTGCATGACTATCCCCCATTTACTCGCTTGATTGAACTGACTATAAAACACACGGATAAAAAAGCTTGTCGATTCACAGCAGATGCAGTTGCAACATCGCTCCGCAGCAAACTAACTGGTGCAAAGGTTTTCGGACCGGGTGAGCCGATGATTTCGAAAATCAGAAATCAATTTCTATTAAGTATTCTTATTAAGATTCCGAAGGGGAAAATTGATCTTGCTAATCAAAAGCATATAGTGCAAAGTGAGATCGAGTCATTATTAAAAATTAAAGAGCATCGGAATTCACGTGTAATTATTGATGTAGATCCAGCGTAAGATGGAGAGGCTCGTATTCTAAAAAAGTTTTTCAATAAAAAAAAATTTTTTCTTTTTAGGATATATTCGATTTTGTTCCCGAGTTTTTCTTTATTGCATCGCTTTTCGGAAGGAGTCCGGAAATTTCTTTCTTGCTAAACATCACTAATGAAAAAACTATTGTTGATCCTCGTCGGGGTGGCTTTCCTGAGTTCTGTCAACGCTCAGTCTTTTAAATTCAGTGTTGGATATGGCCTTCCCTGGCTGTCTCAACAAATCGGAACAAATTCTTCATCTACTTATTCAACTGCACTTAACCCGGAAACGGGAGCCGAGGTGCCCAGAGTTACCAACGTCAGCAAAATTATCAAGGGCTCTTATGGCGCTGGGTTAAATGTAAGTGGCGCATTTGGTTACACTCTTTCAGAGAACATAGGACTTGAACTGGGGATCAGCTATTCAGCAGGCAAAGAATACAGAGTCACTTCAAGTTATACCGACACCCGTCTTGATGTTTTCAAAAGTTCCACCTACGAATCGGAGACGTCAAAAAGCAGAGCAGTATTATTTACACCAATGCTCAAATTCATAACGCACAAAAGAAATCTAACGCCATATTTCTTAATCGGTCCCGTATTTGCAAAAAACAATTTCAACCGGGCAATGATACGTTCTATCCAGGAAAGCGACGTTTCCGTAACTGAAGTGAGGAATACCAAATACAAAGGCGGAATTTCTGTGGGACTTCGTGGTGCGGTTGGGGCAAGCGTTGTGTTGAACAGAAAGTTCAGTTTCTTCTCGGAGATCATGTTCACTGGAATGAACTATTACCCTAAAGAAAGTCAGATCGTTCGTTACACTATTAATGGTGAAGACAGGATGTCCTCTTTGACAGAAAATAGTCGTAAGACAGTTTATGTTAAGTCCGTCAACAACGACAGTGACAATGCGGGCGATTATGTGAACAGACCTGGAAAGGCAGTGCGATCTTCGATATCAATGAGCGCGGTTGGCGCTAATATTGGATTGTTAGTCAACCTTAACTAATTCAAGATTTCCCAATCCTCATTCAATCGAGGTATTGCCTGGTGCCCTGTTAGATCGAACTGACAGGGAACGATGGAAACGTAATTATTGGCAATAGCCCATTCGTCGTTGTCTTCGCCTTTGTCGAAATTAACGAAGTTGCCTATCATCCAGAAATAGCGTCGGCCATTAGGGTCATACCTCATGTCAAAATCCTCAACCCACTTTGCATTTGCCTGACGGCAGATTCGAATGCCTTTGATCGGTTCATTGCGCTTCGGCGGGAAATTTACATTCAATGCTATCCCCTTCGGTAAACCTTTATCCAGTACCTGCTGGGTTATTTTCACCAGGTACTCTTCGACGTGCGAGAAGTCGGCATCATGTGAAAAATCACAAAGGGAAAATCCAATCGAAGGTGTGCCTTCGATAGCGCCCTCAATCGCTGCAGACATAGTTCCCGAATATAAAACACTGATAGACGTGTTGCTACCATGGTTAACCCCACTAACTATTACATCCGGTTGACGACCATCTTTGAAAACAAAATGACGGGCGATCTTAACACAATCTGCAGGTGTGCCTGAACATTCAAATGCTCTGACTCCTTCGAAAATAAAGTTTTCCTCCAGCCGTAACGTTTCCCCTACTGTAATTGCATGGCCCATACCGGACTGCGGACCATCCGGCGCGACAACAATAACATCACCCAGCTTTTTCATGGCATTGACCAGTGTCAATATTCCCTTTGAGGTAATACCATCATCATTTGATACAAGAATAAGCGGGGTCATTTAGAATCGTTAAATGATATGAGTGTATATCGAAATGGCTCGCGACTGATTTTTAGTTAGCCGCAAATCCGACTGGATGTTTATGTTCGAAAAAGTGAATTATAGTAGGCTACGATTCTGGTGAAGTCGTGCTTATCATCGTGGCGAAGCTTATTGGCTTTGATGTACTTTTCAACCTCATCACCTTTGTTTTTCATCATTTGAATTAGATCGTGCTTGTTGCCGGTGAACTCAGAAATTTCACCTTTATCATCGAGGAAATAATATTTATGAACTAACACTAAACGTGAATATGATCCCATGTAGTACGGTGAATTATAGGTCCGGTATTCAACCGACTCCCGCGAAAGCAATGTCATCTTACCTTCCTCCAACAATTCAAAAAATACGGGTGCTTTATAACCTGATGTTGTTGTAAACGGTAACGCATAAAATTGACGATACCTCCTAACAGAGTTGTCGAAAATTTCGAAGAATAAGACTTTTCGTGCGCTGAAAGCTGTAGTGCGCTGGTTGGCCACACCGTACTGGACAAGATCTTGCTGAAGATCATACTTAAGACTTCCACGCAATGTATCACCCTCCAACAAAACAAGCTTTCCTTCATGCCACAGATCGGAAGGAAACTTTTGAGCGAACCCATTTAATGAGAAAAAAATCAATCCAGCCAGGAGTGAAGTCTTCATCAAGCTGTTATACTTTTTATATGGTACTTTAATCCTCATTTCTGTCGCAAGATGGTATGACCAAGCTTATCGCGTTTCGTCATCAGATATTTTTCATTATGCGGGTTCGGATGAACTTCAATCGGC
This sequence comes from Bacteroidota bacterium, assembly GCA_023412765.1. Classification (GTDB taxonomy): domain Bacteria; phylum Bacteroidota; class Bacteroidia; order Cytophagales; family Cyclobacteriaceae; genus Chryseolinea. The sequence goes on along the minus strand of JAEZBX010000342.1, from coordinate 10,082 downwards.
ACATTATCCACAATCTCCAATCCATATCCCATTAACCCGACACGCTTCTTAGGGTTATTTGTAATGAGCCTAATTTTTGTAATTCCAAGGTCACGAATGATTTGGGCACCAACTCCGTAGTCGCGTTCATCCATTTCGAATCCCAGTTTCAGGTTCGCTTCAACGGTATCCAGACCTTGCTCCTGCAGCTTATAGGCCTTAAGCTTGTTAAGCAATCCAATCCCCCGACCCTCTTGTTTCATATATAAAACGACGCCTTTTCCTTCCCGGTCCACCATTTCCATTGCCGCATGGAGTTGAGATCCGCAGTCACAACGGCATGATCCGAAAATATCGCCTGTCACACAGGATGAGTGCACCCGAACAAGAACCGGCTCATCTTTCTCCCACGATCCCTTAACTAATGCCATGTGAACCTCATTTGAATTTGTCTGGTCATAAGCAATCAGTCTGAAATGTCCAAACTCCGTTGGCATATCGACCTCAATTTCACGCCTGATCAGCGATTCCTTCTTAACCCTGTATTCGATGAGATCCTTAATTGTCACCATCTTAAGATGGAATCGCTCAGCCACGTGCGCCAGATCGGGCAACCGTGCCATAGAGCCGTCATCATTCATAATCTCCACCAGTACACCTGCTGGCTTAAAACCTGCAAGACGTGCAAAATCCATGGCAGCCTCAGTGTGCCCGGCCCGTCGCAACACGCCACCGCGTTTTGCTTTTAACGGAAATATATGTCCGGGACGACCCAATTCTTCAGGTTTTGTCTCAGGATCTACCAGTGCACGGATCGTCTTGAAACGATCATGGGCCGAGATGCCCGTAGTGCACCCATGTCCTAACAAATCCACCGAGACCGTGAACGGAGTTTCATGAGCTGCTGTATTAGTCCCGACCATCATTTCGAGTCCAAGTTCTTCACAGCGATCCTCGATTAGAGGAACACAGATAAGCCCCCGCCCATGGGTAGCCATAAAATTTACAATTGCTGGTGTAATAGTCTCCGCCGCGCAGATAAAATCGCCTTCGTTTTCGCGGTCCTCATCGTCAACAACTATTATTACTTTGCCATTTTTGATATCCTCGATCGCTTCTTCGATCGTGTTCAGCTTAATTTCCGCCATAATTTCAAATATACTTTGACCTGGGATCAGACGACTATTGTAACGTTAAAAGAATTATCTGCGTTCCCAACTAATATTTGCCTGAAACGATTCCCAACTGTTTTGCAATTTCAACATCCGCGTTCTTTAAACGCGTCTGGGTTTCGACCAATTCATCAATTTCTTCTATGGTTTTGTTCTTTTCAGCATCTCTTAACTTTTCCTTATTTTCTTCGATAAGCCGCTGTACGAATCGGTATTTTCTGCGAAGCACATTCTGGTGGGCATGTTCATGAATTTTTTCCTTTTCATCATGAAAGATAATATGGTATTTACCCGACCAATGCGGACTCGCGTAGTGCTTGCGCGTAGTGAGTTCGGCAATTAGTTTTTTCACATCTTCACTACCATTTCTGAGAAAATAAGATGAGTCTATTAATTCACCCCTACTCTTGGCATCGTAAAAATCCTGATACACGCTCCCATAATTTGGATCAGTAAATTCAAGATCTTCAAACTCAGAAATGAAATAGCTTACGAGATCGATGTCTTCCTCCAACTCGCTGTCAGCATAATTCAACAGCAACCTGATCACCTCCCGCTCCTGAATTTGCTCCATACCCTTTGCGTCTAGCTTCTGGGTAGTAGTAACTTCGGTTTGAAGATCGTTCCCCTCATCTCGCTGAAGATCTTTCCGTGCTTCGGGCTCCTTCTTGCGTCGATCCTGTATCAGGATCTTATTAAGCTCACTAAAGATTACAGTCTCGGCAATCTTCAACAGTTGTGACGTTTCCTGTATGTAAACCGAACGCTTGATCGGATCAGGAATCTGCGAAATGGTGGTAATAATCTCCCGTATCGCCTCTGCTTTTTTTATGGGATCCTGGGCGGCATCCGAAGCAAGAAGATCAATCTTGAATGAAATGAAATCCTTTGTATTGTCCTTCAAAAAAGTTTTGAAGTCGGTGCTTCCCATCTTACGCGACATACTATCGGGATCTTCACCATTGGGAAGCAGTACAACCCTGACATTCATCCCACCTTTCAAAACCAGGTCGACTCCCCTAAGTGCAGCCTTGATACCAGCAGCATCGCCGTCGAACAACACCGTGACATTTTCTGTGAACCGATGCAACAGTCTGATTTGCTCTTCAGTCAATGCGGTACCAGACGACGCTACAACGTTGTCGATACCTGCCTGGTACATCGATATCACATCTGTATATCCTTCAACCAGGTAACTGAAATTTTCTCTGCGGATCGCATTCTTCGCGTGATACATTCCATAGAGCACATTGCTCTTATGGTAGATTTCCGTTTCCGGTGAATTGATGTATTTCGGCTGATCCTTTTCCTTTGTTAAAATCCGCGCACCGAAGGCGACAACCTTACCCGCCAGATTATGAACAGGAAAAATCACTCTTCCGCGAAAGCGGTCATAATAGCGAACGCTATCCGGCGTTGTTTCTTTTTTGATAACCAGCCCGGCTTTTTCAAGCATCTCCAGGCTATGACCTTTTGCGACAGCTTTTGATTGAAAGTGGTCCCAGCTGTTCAGCGTATAGCCCAATTCAAAATGTTCAATAGTCCTATCGTTGAATCCGCGTTCGCGGAAATAGCTGAGGCCGATGCTGCGCCCCTCTTCGGTTTCAAACAACAATTCCTTGAAATGGTCTTTAGCAAAGCCCATTACTATGTAAAGACTATCGCGATCAGTTTGCTGTGATCGCTGATCCTGAGTAACTACATCTTCCTTTATCTCAACCCCGTATTTCCGCGCGAGATAACGGAGTGCCTCCACGTAGCTGAGCCCTTCATGCTCCATGACGAAACTGATCGCGTCACCCCCTTTTCCGCTGCTGAAGTCCTTGAAAATTCCTTTCGAGGGTACTACATAAAACGACGCTGTTTTTTCATTCGTAAATGGGCTTAGAGCCTTGAAATTCTGGCCAGACCGTTTTAGTGTGACGAAATCACTTACCACATCGATTATGTCTAGTCGGTTCTTGATTTCGTCTATTGTGTCGCGGGAGATCACCGTGGCGTCGTATTCTTATTTAACTGTAAGGATGATTAACTACTTTGTCACGCTTCAAAAAAGGACAGGGAATAAGGAATAAAGAGTAAGGACGGAGGCGAAAAGTGCGCACCCTATACCCTATACCCTATACCCTATTCCTCCTTAGAAACACCTCAACATGGTAAAGTAGAACCATGGCCCTAAAGATACGGGATAGGTCTTGAAAATGTGCCGGCGAATTACTTTTGTCCATTTTTGGTTTTAGAAGTCTCCATTCGTGCTGGCATGCAAGCCGATTGGCTCTATTCGACCATGAATAATCGACTTAATAGACTAAATTTGCCCAAATTTTCGCGGATTGAGTGGTCCGCGTCATTAATTCAGACTTTACATGACCCAATCGGAAATACTGCAAGCTCTTTCAACTGTTGATGATCCGGACCTTAAGCGAGACCTCGTCAGCTTAAATATGATCCGTGACATTAAGATTGCACCCGAAAAAGTGAGTTTTACAGTTGTTTTAACAACACCTGCCTGTCCCTTGAAGGAAAAAATAAGACAGGACTGTGAAGATGCTGTACGCAAGGTAGTTGGACCAAAAATAGATATTGACATTCATATCACTTCATCTGTAACCACTCTTCGCGATAATGCGCCCTTATTGCCGAAAGTAAAAAATATAGTTGCTGTAGCCTCAGGTAAGGGCGGCGTCGGAAAATCGACCGTAACCACAAATCTGGCTGTAGCCCTTGCACAGGCGGGGGCAAAAGTTGGACTTATCGACGCAGATATCTATGGTCCTTCCATTCCGACGATGTTCAACTGTGAGTTTGAACAACCGGCCGTAAAACAAATCAACGGGAAAAATATAATCATTCCTGTAGAGCAATATGGCGTTAAGTTAATATCCATTGGATTTCTTACTGCCCCCGACAGCGCAGTGGTATGGCGCGGACCAATGGCAAGTTCTGCTTTGAAACAGTTTTTTGCTGATGCCGATTGGGGTGAACTTGATTACCTCCTTATTGACCTTCCTCCTGGTACAAGCGATATACACCTGACACTGGTTCAGACCGTTCCAGTAACCGGCGCCGTTATCGTTACAACACCACAAAAAGTAGCTCTGGCAGACGCGATAAAAGGCCTTGCCATGTTCAAACAGCCGCAGATCAATGTTCCGGTGCTGGGCGTAATTGAAAACATGGCGTACTTTACACCTGAAGAACTTCCGGATAACAAGTACTTCATTTTTGGCAAAGACGGCGGCAAGAACTTATCAGAAAAGTTCGATGTTCCGTTGCTAGGTCAAATACCTTTGGTGCAAGGCATACGCGAGAGCGGCGACAGTGGACTTCCGGCAGTATTGAAAGATGGACCCACCGCTGAAGCTTTCAAGAATCTTGCTGAAACTTTAGCGCGGCATATTGCCATAAGAAATGCTAACTTTACACAAACTAAAAAGGTCGAATTAAAAGTCTGATGAGTTCAATCGAAGAATTAGCCAGGAAAATCGAATCGTCTCTTGATTCAATCCGTCCCTACCTTAAAGCCGATGGTGGTGATGTAAAGATCAATTCTATCTCTGATGACAATGTTGTTCAGCTTGAGTTTGTCGGTGCTTGCGGAAATTGTAGCATGTCGACCATGACTTTTAAAGCTGGTGTTGAAGCTGCAATTAAGAGAGATGTCCCTGAAGTAAAATCAATCGAAGTCATCAACCTTATCCCATTCGGATAGAGTATCCCCTTTCTTGCTATTCCGTTACTAACATCCTGACAGAGCCAACCGCAATTTTGGTCGCCACTTTCGTTATATTTGGAAGTTATCAATGGTTGACCTAGTGCAATTTGTGCGGCAGATACTCAATTTTTTTCGATCGCTGATCCCGCTGGTTTTTACCATTATTCCTTTATTAACAAGCGGCCAGGACCGTTGTGGTACTGTAGAGTACATGAAAATCCTGGAAGGCAAGTCCTTTGGAAAAAGTCGTGAACAATTTGAACAATGGATGGAGCGACGCCTGCGTACCAAAAAGCCACGCGATCTGCAGCGTCAGCAAGCAGTATTTCAGGTTCCCGTGGTCGTACATATTATTCATGCGGGTGAACCCATCGGTACCGGCAGGAATATCAGCGATGAGCAGGTTATATCTCAGATCGAAGTCCTTAACAGGGATTATCAGCGGCTTAATTCCGACGCCTCATTGACACCGGCAGAGTTCCAGGGTGTGGCTGGCAGCCTTGATCTTGAATTTGTACTAGCCAAGCAAGACCCGGAAGGTTTTGCAACCAACGGGATAGTTCGCACTCAGGGTCCTCAGTCCTCCTGGTCAATAAACGAGAACTATAGTCTTAAAGCGTTGAGTTATTGGCCTGCAGAAGAATACCTGAACATCTGGGTATGCGACCTCACAGGAATTTTGGGTTACTCCCAATTTCCAGTCTCGGGTTTGCCCGGACTTGAAAATTCATCTGGCAACCGACTTACAGATGGTATTGTGATCGCTTACAAAGCGTTCGGTTCAAATGAAGGAGGGGGAGATTTTGACCTGCTAGCGAAGTACAATAAGGGAAGAACCACAACACATGAAGTAGGTCATTTCTTTGGGCTCCGGCACATTTGGGGAGACGATGAGGGCGGATGTGAAGGCACGGATTACGTGGATGATACTCCAAACCAAAGCGGAAACTCTACAGGGTGTCCGGATCATCCGCGGGTGACTTGTGGCGTAACATCCATGTATCAGAACTTTCTTGATTATACTGATGACACATGCATGAACCTCTTTACTGTCGGACAAATAGAACGCATGACTGAGGTGTTGCAAAATAGTCCGAGACGGGCAAGCCTTTTGACTTCACCCGGACTAACGGACCCAATACCTGTCGCTAACGATGTGGGTATACGCGCTATTGTTGCACCACTCAGCGGTGAATGTGCGGCCACCGTTGTTCCCCTTATCGAAGTCAGAAATTACGGAACTAATGCAGTAACATCGGCTCAAATTGATTTCAGTGTAGATGGAGTTGTCATCGAATCAAAGGATTTTACATTTAGTCCGGCACTACCTACCCTCGAAACGACAACCATAAATTTTGATCCCGCTTCATTCAACAGCGGACTACACAATGTAGCATTTGAGGTTGTATTGGTGAACGGTGTATCCGATCAACAAAGTATCAATAACGAGCTGACCCGGACTGTACTCATCCCGGAAACCACGACGCTTCCGATCACTGAAAACTTCGATATCTTTCCTGCAAACTGGCAAATTGTGAACCCTGACATGAAAACAACATGGCAGTTGGTTACAGCGCCGGATGACGATCCATCGAACACGGCCCTTAAAATGGATTTTTATAACTATGAAGACAACCTGGGTGAAATTGATTTACTGATAACGCCAGTGTTTGATCTGTCAACCGAGCCGGTCGCCTTACTCCTCTTTGACGTTTCTTATGCAAGGTTTCAGAATGATAATGATGGACTAAAGGTCGTTGTATTATCCAATTGTAGTGCAGATGTTAATCAGGGAACAGTTGTTTATGAAAAATATGGTTCGGATCTTCAGACACGTACACCAACTTCAAACGAGTTCACTCCGACTAATGATTCTCAATGGCGGACTGAGTTTGTAGATTTAAGCGCCTTCGTAGGACAAAACAATCTTCAACTTGCCTTTGTGGGGGTTAACGATTGGGGTAACAATTTATACCTTGATAATATCACACTGATAAGCACGCCGCTGAATGATATTGCCTTGCAGGAAGTGACATCTCCACGCCCGGTGATCTGTGCAGAGTCAATCTCGCCGAAAGTTCGTATTCAAAATGGAGGTACGCTTGTTGCGTCTGTTAAAGTACGCGTTACAGTTAACGCTCAAACTTCAGTTACTGAAACCTTTTCGGGCCTCAACCTTTTGGGTGGTACAGCAACTGAGCTTGAGCTCTCACCTATTGAACTTGAGCCAGGTCAGAATACAATCTTCGTTGAGTTATTGGAACCTAACGGGGTGCCTGATGCAAACCCATCTAACAACACCATTACATTATACACCGAGGTAAATGACAACGCGGATCAGATACCGATAAGAGAAAATTTTGAAGGTGAGTTTGAGACGATGTGGACCACAATCAACCCGACTGGCGGTATGGAATGGCAAGAAATTAACCTTGGTTCAACTACGGCTTTGTACGTCAACGGATACAACAACGAAATTATCGGTGACAAAAGTTGGCTGGTAAGTCCGGTGCTCGACTTTTCGGCTATAAAGGAGGCAAGTATGATCTTTAATCTCTCTTATGCTTTCAGAAGCAATATCATTGATCGCTTACATATTCTTGTCTCGACCGATTGTGGAGTTAACTATTCTGACACCATCTATAATGTCGCGCGAACTGCTTTGGCGAGAGGCCAATCCTCAACCAGTAGCTGGCGTCCGGAGGATACGCAATGGCAGGATTTGTCCTTTGACCTTACGAAGTTTGCCGGTAAGAGCCAGGTTCGAATTGCTTTTGTCTTTACAAATGGCAATGGCAACAATATCTATATCGATAATATTGAAATCTTCCTCACAAAGGATCCCAATCTCAGGTATAATCCCTTTGAGGACCGATCTATTTTTTCCGTGCACCCGAGCCCTTTTGCGACAAGCAGTGGGCTCCCCCTAAGCGCAACTTTTAACTTACCAGAGAGAGGGTCCGTGTTGATTGAAATGTTTGATATGAGCGGGAGAAAAATCCTCAGCGAAACTACTTCAAACGTATTGAATCAAACCTACGATTTTTTTGTGCCGGATATTTCTTCAGGTACCTATCTGGTCAGAGCTATTGCCGGCGATAAAATTTTCACAGAAAAAGTAACTATAGTAAAATAGGTACATGGTTTTGGCGTAAGAATAATATGCATTTATCTTTCCAATAAAATATTTTTTAATGTCGAATAAGAAGAAGGTAGCTATTCTTTACGGCGGACGTTCTGTGGAGCACGCTGTATCTGTTAACTCCGCCCGCAACATTTTTGAGTTTATTGACAAGTCCAAATACGAGCCAATACCTTTCGGGATAAGCAAGAGCGGCCAATGGTTCCGAACTGATACTGTAAGCAAAGACATTGAGCAAGGTGCCCCCCTTGGCATCGTGCTTGACCCTTTGAACCCTGGGTTCCTATTGCTTTCGAGTAATGAGCGATTCAAAGTTGATGCTATTTTTCCGGTGCTGCACGGGACGGACGGAGAAGACGGAAGTATACAGGGCCTGATCAAAGCTATGGACATTCCCATGGTGGGCACTGGTGTTCTGGGATCGGCGCTTTCGATGAACAAGATTGTTGCAAAACGTCTGATGAAGCAAGCTGGCCTCCCGGTGACTGATTTTATAAGCTTTGGTTATCAGGAAAGGGAAAGCGTCAAGTTTGCCACTATTTCAAGGAAACTTGGATTACCGTTCATGGTAAAATCGGCAAGCCTTGGCTCGTCGGTGGGGGTTTCAAAGGTGAAAACGAAGGCGGACTTTGCGAAGGCGATCGAGGAAGCTTTTAAATACGATGATGAAATTTTAATAGAGGAATTCGTGTCTGGCCGGGAGATTGAATGCGCGGTGCTGGGTAATGCGCCAGCCGAAGCTTCAAATCCAGGCGAGATTGTTATCAGCAAGAATTATGAATTCTATACGTTTGACGCAAAGTATGTAGATGCTGAAGCAGTGCAAATTCATGTCCCTGCAAAGTTGTCAAAGCCAATCGCCGAGAAAATACGGACCGTATCGAAAAAAGCTTTTGAGGTACTGCATTGCCAGGACTTTTCCAGGGTTGACCTTTTCCTTGATAAGAAAGGAAAGATTTATATCAATGAGATAAATACCATTCCTGGCTTCACGAATTCCAGTATGTATCCCATGATGTGGAAGGAAAGAGGCATTAGCTTCTCCGAACTGATAACAAAGCTACTTAACCTTGCGGAGGAGCGTTACAACCGGGGGAAAAGGATTGAACGCGACTTTCAGTCCTCGTTAAAATTCTGAACTCGTATATTTGCTGCAATCGAATGTCCAATCCATGAAGTTTAGCATTTTTAAGTTGAAGAAGAATACGTTGGGGGGCGTGCTGATTCATATGTTCCTGGCGGCCTGTCTCCTGGCAGGACTTTGTTTCCTCTATTTTTTCTTTTATCTACCGAAGACGACCAATCACGGGGAAAGCATTACGGTGCCCAACATTGAGGGTATGCAGCTTGACCAGTTAGATGACTTTCTGGTGAAAAGGAATCTTCGCTATGAAATCAATGATTCGGCGTATTCAGAAGACCATCCGCCCCTCACAGTTTTGAAGCAATACCCCCATGCAGGCGCCAAGGTGAAGGAAGGTAGAAATATTAGTATCTCAATTAATAGGCTCACCCCTCCCACTGTTCCAGTGCCCAACCTTGTGGATGGATCAGTTGTCAACGCGGATGCAGTGTTAAAGAGTAATGAGCTTCGTCGCGGAAAAATTGAACTGGTGTCAGGGCCATTTAACGTGGTTAAAGAAATGAAATACCAGGGTCAGGTCATTGAAGCATCGGAGCGTGTTCCTAAAGGATCAGTGATTGATCTTGTTGTGATGGATGGTGGTAGCAAAAGTTTTGAGGCTCCTGATTTTACCGGCAAAGACCTTGAAGATGCAAAAGTTGTGATCTTTGGCTCTAACCTCAATCTTGGGAATGTTATGATCATTGGAGACACAACGGGCGGGGCAGTTGTTCTTCGCCAGAAGCCTGAAGCGAATGAAAATATTCAGGTAGGCGATGTCGTTGATCTGTGGATAGGTAAAGCCGATACTGAAATTCCGGATGACGAACAACGCGACAACTTATAACATCAAAATATATCCGGGTGAATCGCGCAGAATTCTCGGCAACTTATGCGTTTGTCTCATACTGTCATTAACGTTAGGTCTTACTTCAGCATTTTCACAACTGA
>JAEZBX010000339.1 GCA_023412765.1 Bacteroidota bacterium | reverse complement strand
TACCACTTACTACTTACTACCTCTTCTTCCCCTTCAATTTCTTCGACGGAGCCTTCCTCGCAACTTTCTTAACAACCTTCTTGGAGGCTGCCTTCTTTGGTGTAACCTTCCTGGCTGTTGTCTTCTTAGCGATTTTTGTGATTTTCTTTGGAGTAGACTTCGATTTTTTTGCTGCTTTCTTTGCGCTCTTCTTTGTTAAAGCTTTCGGCAAAATTTTCTTGACGATCTTCTTAGCTACGGCTTTGACTTTCTTAAGAACTTTTGATTTGGGAGCAGGCTTGCCAGCATTTTTCGCAGCAATAATACCCATGAGATTGAGGGCCGAACCTGCCTTAAACCATTCGATCTGATTTTTATTGTAAGTGTGGTTTACTGAAATGCTTTCTGACGTTCCATCGGCGTGATGAAGCACGAGGGTCAGCGGTCTTTCAGGTGTAAACTCGGTTAACCCAATTACATCGATCTTGTCTTCCTCCTGAATCTTATTATAGTCTTCCTTATTTGAGAAGGTAAGCGCAAGCATACCTTGCTTCTTAAGGTTTGTTTCGTGAATACGTGCGAAAGATTTTACCAGTATCACACGGACACCCAGGTGGCGCGGCTCCATCGCAGCATGCTCCCGAGAAGATCCCTCGCCATAGTTCTCATCTCCCACTACAATTGATCCAATTCCTTGTGCTTTATAGTATCGTTGAACTTTCGGCACTTCATCATATTGTCCGGTTAGCGTATTCTTAACGCTATTGATGCTATCGTTAAAAAAGTTAGTCGCGCCGATCAATAGGTTGTTCGAGATATTGTCGAGGTGACCACGATACTTCAGCCACTTGCCTGCCATTGAAATATGGTCGGTAGTACATTTTCCCTTTGCTTTGATCAGTAGACGCAGTCCTTTGAGGTCAGTGCCTTCCCATGCTTTAAATGGTTCAAGCAATTGAAGTCGATCCGACTGCGGATTTACTTTTACCTCGACCTTACTTCCGTCGCGAGCGGGCGCAACGAATCCGGCGTCCTTAACATCAAATCCTTTTACAGGCAATTCGTCACCGGTAGGGGGATCAAGTCTTACCTCCTGGCCAGCTTCGTTTGTCAATGTGTCGGTAAGTGGATTAAAGGTCAGGTTACCTGCTATTGCTAACGCTGTCACCAACTCGGGTGAACCTACGAATGCATAAGTATTTGGATTGCCATCGTTTCGGGATTGAAAATTCCGGTTAAATGAATGAACAATGGTATTTTTTTCCTTTCTCTCAGCACCAACCCGGCTCCACATTCCAATGCATGGGCCACACGCATTTGCAAACACCTTTGCGCCGATCTTTTCAAACGTGTCGATGTAACCGTCGCGCTCTATCGTATATCTGACTTGTTCAGAGCCTGGTGTAATCGTGAATTCTGCTTTAGTCTTTAGTCCTTTGTCAGAGACTTGTCTGGCGAGACTCGCAGCTCTTGAAATATCTTCATAGGACGAGTTTGTGCATGATCCGATCAGGCCAACCTCAATGTGTGTAGGCCAACCGTTCTTTTGTGCCTCCTCTTTCATTCTTGAGATCGGCGTAGCAAGGTCGGGTGTGAAAGGACCGTTGAGATGAGGTTCAAGTTCTGAAAGATTTATTTCTACCACCTGGTCGAAGTATTTCTCTGGCTCCTGATATACTTCAGGGTCTCCGACCAGATGCTCACGGATGCTGTTAGCTAGTCGTGCGACTTCAGCACGGCCGGTAGCGATAAGGTAGCGCTCCATCGACTCATCATAACCGAATGTCGAGGTGGTAGCGCCTACTTCAGCACCCATATTACAAATAGTACCTTTGCCAGTACAGCTCATCGACACTGCGCCCTCACCAAAATATTCGACGATAGCACCGGTACCACCTTTAACGGTAAGGATACCAGCCACTTTCAGGATAACATCTTTTGCAGAAGTCCAGCCGTTCAACCGACCGGTAAGTTTAATACCAATGAGTTTCGGAAACTTGAGTTCCCAAGCCATGCCTGACATCACATCAACAGCATCGGCGCCGCCAACTCCGATCGCGATCATTCCCAATCCTCCGGCATTAACCGTGTGAGAATCTGTCCCGATCATCATACCTCCCGGAAATGCATAATTTTCCAGGACCACCTGGTGAATAATACCTGCACCCGGTTTCCAAAATCCAATTCCATATTTGTTTGAAACTGACGAGAGGAAATCGAAGACTTCGCGGCTCTCATCATTAGCAATATTCAAGTCTTCCTTAGCGCCGGTTCTTGCTACGATCAGGTGATCGCAGTGCACAGTAGAGGGCACCGCTACTTTGGGTCTCCCTGCTGACATGAATTGAAGTAGAGCCATTTGCGCTGTTGCGTCCTGCATTGCCACGCGGTCCGGGGCAAAATCAACGTATGATTTGCCTCTGCCAAAGTTTTCAACCTGTTGGTTGGCGTCAAGGTGGGAATAAAGAATTTTTTCGGACAGCGTTAGGGGCCTCTTTACGATACTTCTGGCTTTAGCAATACGCGAAGGCATTTTGCTATACAAAGCCTGGATCATGTCTAAGTCAAATACCATAGGTTATGTTTTTAGAAGGAGTAAAAGTAACAATTTTTTCTGCTGCAATGCGGAATGCACAGATGACAGCGCTGGTTTTTCGATCACTGGAAGTGAAACTGTTTTTCAAGATCACATGGAGTGACAAAAAAATGGCTGGCGGGCATACCGTCAGCCATAAATGTTTGTTCCCCGAAAATCATTTCGCATTTATATAATTCAGGAATTCGCGTTTGATGTTTTCGTCCTTGAATTTCCCTGTGAAATAAGCAGTTCCGGTCTTGCTGTTTGTGTCGCCCACACCGCGTGAGGCAACGCACATATGGTTCGCGTCAACTACCACGCCGACGTCCTGGGTATGTAATACTCTCTCAATTTCTTTTCCGATCTGAACCGTAAGCCTTTCCTGCACCTGGGGCCTTTTAGCAAAATATTGTACTATCCGATTGATCTTCGACAAGCCGATAACTTTTCCTGATGAGAAGTATGCGACGTGTGCTTTACCATAAATCGGCACAAAGTGATGCTCGCAGTGAGAATAGAACGTGATATCTTTCTCCACCAGCATTTGGTCATAGTTGTACTTATTGTCGAAAAGACGTGCATTGGGTCGGTTCTTGGGATTCAATCCGCTGAAAACCTCTTTTACATACATCTTTGCTACGCGCCGGGGGGTACCGTTGAGGCTGTCGTCGGTCAGATCCAGGCCGAGGATGTTCATGATCTCGCGGAAATGTTTTTCAATTCGTTCGACCTTAGTTTCGTCATCCAGGTCAAACGCGTCCGGTCTCAACGGAGTCTCAAACGATGACAAGTAATGGTTGTCATCGAAATCGTCGTCATTGTTAAGAGGCTGGATATTCAACAAAATTTCTTTCTGTCTCATAAAGCGTGATTTTCAGTTCGAAGTTCGGGTCTATTTTTTGTCTGAGTATCCGCCAAATTACAATAGCGATATTTTCAGCCGTAGGGTTCAAGTTCTTGAAAAATTCCGTATCGAGGTTTAAGTTCTTGTGATCCAGCTTGATAAGGACATGCTCACGGATGAGGTCACTCAGGTGCTTCATGTCAAATACATAGCCGGTTTTCGGGTCTGGCTCTCCAATCACGCTTACGATAACCTCATAATTATGGCCATGATAATTAGGGTTGCTACACTTGCCAAAAACGCTTTCATTTTTGTCGTCCGACCAATCCGGCTGGTATAATCGATGTGCTGCGTTAAAATGTTCCTTCCGCGATACCTTTACCTTCATGGTTCTAAAGTAACATGGTTTAAAATAAAAGGTTCCCTTTGTATGAAGACGTAAGATAGGAGTTATTAATCGGTGTCGGACGCGGCGGGCCGAATAATCTGGTTAAACCAAGGGACTCAACGTGTACACTACCTTTGATCGGGGTAATCGGTGGCTGGCTCGACGTGTTGTACGATTTAGTATAACCGACGTACTGGTCTATCGCAGGTTCAAGAAAAAGGTGATCGGTGTCGGACGCGGCGGGCCGATTATTCTGGTTAATCCAAGGGGCACAACGAGAATACTACATTTGATCGGGGTAATCGGTGGCTGGCTCGACGTGTTGTACGATTTAATACAACCGAAGTACTGGTCTATCGCAGCTTCAAGAAAAAGGTGATCGGTGTCGGTTCGCTCGATGGAAGAGTAGGCTATTTGTACTGGCGCACACCCAAGCCCCACACCCACGATTAACTAATAACCATTAACGAATAACGGTTAACGGTCTCCAGGAAAGGGAATCGTTTTGCCCACTTTTGCGTTACACGACATACTGCCTCTTTAAAATATTACCTGGCTGCAGAAAGCGATCAGAGTAAGCAGGACAACTAAAAGAATTCGATATTTAGGGTGCAAAGGTTAAAAAGTTTTGGTAATTCGAAATTCGAATATATATCATTGAAGTATTTATTTACAAATTCTTTTACGATAATTTGATAATTAATAAGTTATAATCATTTAAGTAAAGTTGGGGTTAAATGAAAATAGAAGAAATCAGGAGCCAAATCGAGCGTTACAAAGAAGATGGCAAAAGCCTTTTTACCACTTCTTCGTTCCAATCACACAGCCTCGTCCTGGTCCATATACTAAGCCAGATCGACCGAACAATTCCTGTTTACTTTATCAATACAGGTTATCATTTTCCTGAGACGGTGAAGTTCCGTGACTACATCACTACATTGTACGGCCTCAACACCATCGATTTGAAATCGGATGTGCCTAAGTATATGCAGCGGGATGCTGATGGTCGACTGCTTTTCACTTCTGACCCTGACCATTGCTGCTACTTAAACAAAACCCAGCCTATGGATGCCATCCTGATGTCGCACGATATCTGGATCAATGGGGTACGTGCCGACCAAAGCGCAGTACGGGCAGCGATGAAAGTTGAACAACCTGCCAAGCATGGCTGTATCCGGTACCATCCAATGCTGGATTGGAATGCGCGTATGATCTGGCAATATCAGAAAGAACATAACCTGCCCAAGCACCCGCTCGAAGAAAAAGGATATCTCAGCATAGGTTGTGAGCCATGCACTCGTAAATTGGATCCCGAAATGCAGGAACGCGAAGCTCGTTGGTTCGGAATGAACAAAATTGAGTGCGGACTTCACACGGATTTAATTAACAAGTAAAACACGGATGAAGATATTAGTTACCGGGGGTGCCGGTTACATTGGCACTGAGTTAGCCAATTGGTTGGTTTCAAATGAAGCAGTAAACGAGGTTATCATTTATGATAATCTTAGCCGTTTCAATTTCAATTTGTTTCTGGGACTTAAGCTCAAGAGGTATCCAAAACTCTCTTTCGTGAAGGGGGAGCTCCTTGACTCCAGGTCTCTTCGAAAAGTATTAAAAGGGGTAGATGTAGTATACCATCTTGCCGCGAAAGTCACCACGCCTTTCGCGCCATCCGACTCGCATTCCTATGAGCAGGTCAACCATTGGGGAACAGCTGAACTCGTCTATGCAGTTGAGGAAACACCCTCTGTTAAGAAATTCGTATATGTTTCAAGCTTAGGTATTTATGGTTCAAGTGATGAAGCTGTTGATGAAAGCGCTACGCCGAACCCATCAACACTTTATGCCATTTCAAAATACCGGGGTGAGGAGCACGTGAGGCGTCTGATGGACAAGAAAGACACCTATATCTTCCGGTGCGGCAACGTTTATGGTTATAGCAAAAGCATGAGGTTTGATTCCGTGATTAACAAATTCGCGTTCGAAGCAAATTTCAACAAAATTGTTACGGTGCAGGGCAATGGAAAACAATCACGGACCTTCATTCATATCGACCTGGTCGCCAAGGCTTTGAATGCCTTGCTGTCAAGCAACCTTCCAAGCGGTACATACAATCTCGTGGATCGGTCGATCCGTGTATTTGACATTGTGGATGACCTCAAGCAACTAATACCCGACCTCGAGTTCATTTTCATCAATCAGCACCTTAAACTACATGAGTTAAAGGTGAAGCCTAATGCACTCGTTAATAGCACATTAGGTATCTCCAATCCGAAGTCGCTTAAGGAGGAGTTGAGGGAATTTTTAGCGCGATTTTCCTTTTGAATTGGTTAATCGTTATCCGTTATCAGTTATCCGTTCGCACGGATCCTGTGGCGAATGTCCAGTCCAATGAATTGAACAAACGGCATGCGCATGTTTCCGTCAGTCAACAGAAAACCCCTGAGTTGCACGGCCTACTATTAACCAATAACTAATAACTATTAACTCTCCACTGCAAGTACGCACCCGCGATTAACGGATAACGAATAACGAATAACGGCTAACAGTATTCCTCAAAAACCTCCAGCAAATGCTCCCCAATCATCTGGGCATTGCGGCCTTCGATGTGATGACGTTCCACAAAATGAACGAGTTCACCGTCTTTGAACAATGCAATAGAGGGTGATGACGGAGGATATGGCAATGTATATTCACGAGCTTTTGCAACGGCTTCTTTGTCGACGCCTGCAAAAACTGTTGCGAGTTGATCGGGTTTCTTTGTAGTATGATGTAGTGCCCACTTTACACCAGGGCGCGCAGCACCCGCAGCACAACCACATACAGAATTGATTACCAGCAGGGTAGTCCCTTTTTGGTTATTGAGCACTTCATCTACTTCTTCAGGAGTCTTAATTTCAGTAAAGCCCACGCTTGTGAGATCGTTTCGCATTGGGGCTACTAATTGTTCTGGGTACATATTTGTTTCAAGTTTTAGGCGTATATATAAACAAATTATAGGAATCCAAGTTCTAGTTTCGCGGCCTCTGACATCATTTCCTGTGAGTATGGAGGATCAAATGTTACCTCTACCTTGACGTCATTCACGCCTTCAATAGCTTTTAGTTTTTGTTCAACCTCTCCTGGAATTACCTCAGCGGAAGGGCATGAGGGTGAGGTTAATGTCATTTGAATGTATACATTATTTACGGGGTAGATATTGATCTCATAGATCAGTCCCAGTTCGTAAATGTCGACCGGAATTTCAGGATCGTATACGGTCTTGATCGCTGCTAATACCTTATCCTGGAGATTTTCAGCAGGCGGTGCATTGTCCTGTTCAATTTTGTTTGTGTGTTCTGTCATGATTTTACTTCCATTTTGGTCTTGAAAGCAAGCGCATACAGTTTCATTTGCTTAATCATGGCGGCGAATCCATTGGAACGCTGGGTTCCGATGAATCGTTCCATGCCAATACTATGCATAAAATAGAGCTCCGAATTCAAAATAGCATCTGGCGTCTGCTCATTAAATATGCGTATCAGAAGGCTTACCAAACCTTTGGTAATGGCCGTATTGCTATCCGCAGTAAAGACTACCTTATTGTTATCCAACGCTGCAGTAAGCCATACCTTTGATTGGCAGCCTTTTACCACATTCGATTCAATCTTGTCCGCTGACGGCATCTCAGGAAGTTTTTGTCCCAGTTCCATGATATAGAAGATGGTCATCTCCATATCCCCCTCCAGGAGTGAGAACTCGCTGATAATATCGTCCTGGATTTCGTTGATGCTCATGTTAAAACCTTAACTCCGTTTCGCACACCCTACCACTACTTACCACTTACTACTTACTACTTACCACTCACCAATATCCTACCCGCATCACTACTTCATAAAATTAATCACCCGATCCAGACCTTCCGCCAGCTTATCAATTTCTTGCTTCGTATTGTAAACAGCAAAGGATGCCCTCACTGTTCCTTCGATGCCAAATCGATCCATCAGCGGCTGCGCGCAATGATGCCCAGTCCTCACGGCAATTCCGCGCGAATCCAGCATCTGGCCAATATCAAAATGATGTATACCTTCTACTACAAAGGATACAATACTTACTTTATTCGCAGCGGTCCCTACCAATTTCACGCCTTTGATACCAGCGAGCTGATCCGTGGCGTATACCAACAGCTCGTGCTCATGTGCTGCCATTCGGGGCTTCCCGATCGACTGGATAAACTCAATAGCCGGTTTGAGAGCAACCACATCTCCGATGTTAGGAGTGCCTGCTTCAAACTTATAAGGAAGATCGTTATATGTTGTCTTAGCGAAAGTCACTTCCTTGATCATCTCGCCACCACCAAAAAACGGAGGCATTTTTTCCAGGAGTTCGCGTTTGCCGTACAAAATTCCGGCGCCTGTCGGACCGTACATTTTGTGCGACGAAATACAATAGAAATCGCAATCAAGATCCTGCACGTCAATGGGAAGGTGTGCGGCAGCCTGTGCGCCATCCACAAGGATAACCGCTCCAGCGGCATGCGCCAGCTTTGCCATTTCCTTTACAGGATTTACAGTGCCCAACGCGTTTGAGGCATGATTCACTACGACGATCTTGGTCTTGTCCGAGAGCATCTTCTTAAATGCATCCAGATCTAGCTCGCCGTTATCGTGTACCGGTATAACTTTTAGATTAGCGTTCTTTTGTTCACAGACCATCTGCCAGGGAACTATGTTCGAGTGGTGCTCGAGTTCCGAAACAATAATATCATCGTTCTTATCAATGAAGCTGCGACCATAGGCATGGGCAACCAGATTGATGGCTTCCGTTACGCCTCGCGTTATGAAGATCACTTCCTCAGTCTGCTTCGCATTTATGAATTGACGAGCTGCTTCGCGTGTAGCTTCATATGCTTTCGTCGCTTTCTCCGCCAGCGTGTGTATACCCCGATGAATATTTGCGTTGTAGCCGGTATAATAATCAATAAGCGTATTGATTACCGTCAACGGTTTCTGCGAAGTAGCGGCGTTGTCAAAATATATAAGGTCATGACCGTTTACCTTTTGATGAAGAATCGGAAACTCTTTCCTGATTTTTTCTACATCAAATTGAACGGATGGAGCAGGAGATGTCGTCATAGTCAGAAATTTTTGTGTAACCTCTCACTCACTAACTGATCGAGGTACGTCTTTAGTTCAGGGTGACTGACATTATCAAGGATTTCACCGGCAAAGGCATATAGCATCATAGCGCGCGCTGTTTCTTTGCTTATTCCACGCGTCTGAAGATAAAATACCGCTTCTTCATCCAGTTGTCCCGTTGTACATCCGTGCGAACACTTTACATCGTCAGCCCAGATCTCCAACTGTGGTTTGGTGTTTACCGTCGCTTTGTCCGTCAGGAGAATATTCCTGTTTGCCTGGAACGCATTGGTCTTTTGTGCATTAGGCCTCACGTAGATCTTTCCGTTGAAAACTCCCTTAGAGTTGTCATCCATTATTCCCTTATATAACTCGTTGCTGAACGAATTTGCCTTCTTGTGGTCGACAACGGTATGGTTATCGGCCAGTGTATCCTTGTTCAAAAGGTACAGGCCAAACATGTGAGATTCGATTCCCTCACCATCCAGCGCAAGTTGTAAATTATTGCGTATCAGCTTACCGCTCAGCGAGAAGCTGAATGAATTCACGCGACTGTGGTTTGCCTGATAGAACTGGGTGAGATTATATTGATAACGGTTGCCAGTATCATTCTGGATCGAATAATAATTGACTTCCGCATTTTCTGAAACTAACGCTTCGGTGACGTGATTTGAAAAATGGTTTGACTTACCCGTGGAATCAAACTTTTCGATTAGCGTAAACTTGCTTCCTGGATCCGAGACAAGCAGATTTCTCGTAACAGTTACAACCTCCTCGCTATTGGCGTCGTGGATATGATGAATAATTATTGGCTTTGAAGCGGGGTGATTCTTTTCGATGTGTACGAAAATCCCATCGGACCAGCCAGCAGTATTCCAGGCTACCAATGGGTCGCTTTTGAAATCTGCATAGGCATAAAGATGTTTCAGAACGAGGGGATTGTTTTCATCAAGCCCTTGCTTTAGCGACAATACTGATATCCCTGCAGACTCGTCAATTCTTGAATGCTCCTTTGAAAAAAAGCCATTGATAAAGACAATGACATCAGCATCGAGATTTGGAATAAGTAGAGGTGGTAAATCGACCTTACCTGGTCTTGCGGGCGCATCAAGCTTAAAATTTTTTTCCAACAGGCGCGCTATCGGCGTATCCTTATATTCTTCGGCTTTGTTTGCAGGAAGTCCCAGGCTCCGAAAGATTTCATATGCCGACTTCCTGGTCTGATTATCAGGTGTCAGCGATTTTTCAATTAACCGGGCAACATCCAACGATATTTTACTTTCATTCAGGCTTACATCCATGTCTATACAACTTTAAGCTAGGGCTAACTCGTCCTTAATCCAATCATAACCTTTAGCCTCCAACTCGAGAGCAAGTTCTTTTGTACCTGACTTAACTATTTTTCCCTTAAACAGCACATGAACGTAGTCTGGCACTATATAATCCAGTAATCGCTGATAGTGGGTCACCACGATTACGCCATTCGATTTGGTTCTTAATTTATTCACACCATTCGCCACGATCTTCAAAGCATCGATGTCGAGACCTGAATCTGTTTCATCCAGAATGCTAAGCTTTGGTTCGAGCATTGCCATTTGAAAAATTTCGTTCCGCTTCTTTTCTCCGCCGGAAAATCCTTCGTTGAGTGACCGATTGAGCAGCGACTGATCCATCTCCACGAGTTTCATTTTTTCTTTCATCAGCTTCAAAAATGAAACAGCATCCAACGGTTGTTGGCCGCGATGTACCCTGATCTGATTCAAAGCGGTTTTCATAAAGTTGATGGTACTTACTCCAGGGATTTCCACAGGATATTGAAATGCCAGGAAAACACCTTCACGTGCACGCTCTTCTGGCGACATTTCCAAAAGATTTTTTCCAAGGAACTCTACCTGTCCATCAATAACTTCATATTCTTCGCGGCCAGCTAACACCGAAGCCAACGTGCTCTTGCCCGACCCGTTTGGTCCCATGATGGCGTGTACTTCTCCAGGCTTTACGTCGAGGTTAACTCCATTGAGTATCTGTTTATCGTCGATTTTTGCCTGAAGATTTTTTATGCTTAACATATTTTCAAGTTCGTTTTTAGTGAATATTAACCTACGCTGCCTTCAAGAGTAAGCGCCAAAAGTTTTTGTGCTTCAACTGCAAATTCCATTGGCAATTGATTAAGTACTTGCTTGGCATATCCATTTACGATTAAGGCTACGGCCGATTCCTCATCAATGCCGCGCTGCAGGCAATAAAATATCTGATCTTCGCCAATCTTTGAGGTAGTGGCCTCGTGCTCGATTCTGGCGGAGTTATTTTCTACGTCGATATATGGGAAAGTGTGCGCTCCGCATTTGTCGCCCATCAAGAGAGAATCACACTGCGAAAAGTTTCTGGCGTTCTCCGCACGCTTCATGATCTTTACCTGTCCGCGGTAACTGTTTTGCGAGTGACCTGCAGAGATACCTTTTGATACAATTCTCGATTTTGTGTTCTTCCCGATGTGTATCATCTTGGTACCCGTGTCGGCTTGCTGATAATTGTTCGTTACCGCTACCGAATAAAACTCACCCATAGAGTTATCACCCTTCAGGATACAAGACGGATATTTCCAGGTAATTGCCGAGCCGGTTTCCACCTGAGTCCAGGATATTTTTGAACCGTCGCCAAAGCACAATCCGCGCTTAGTCACAAAGTTGTAAATTCCACCATTGCCATTCTTATCGCCAGGGTACCAGTTTTGCACCGTTGAATATTTTACCTGCGCGTCTTTCATGGCATAGATTTCCACTACGGCAGCATGCAGTTGATTTTCATCGCGCATCGGTGCTGTACAACCCTCCAGGTAACTTACATAAGAACCTTCATCTGCAACGATGAGGGTACGCTCAAACTGTCCGGTATTGGCTGCGTTGATCCTGAAGTAAGTCGACAATTCCATCGGACATCTCACACCTTTCGGAATGTAGCAGAATGATCCATCCGTAAATACTGCCGAGTTCAGGGCAGCGAAATAATTGTCATTTATAGGGACGACAGATCCCATATATTTCTTCACCAACTCAGGGTGCTCTTTAACGGCCTCGCTGAACGAACAAAAGATTATTCCCAGTTCTGCTAACGTTGATTTATATGTTGTAGCAACTGAAACGCTGTCGATAACTGCATCAACCGCCACTCCTGTCAGTCGCTTTTGTTCTGTAAGGGATATTCCCAGCTTTTCGAATGTTTTGATCAGCTCAGGATCTACGTCCTCCAGGTTTTTGGGCTGCACCTTTTGTTTGGGCGCAGAGTAATAGATGAGGTCCTGATAATTAATAGGAGGGTAGGTAACATTTGGCCATTTCGGCTCGACCATTTTAACCCATTGACGGTAGGCCTTGAGACGCCACTCCAAAAGCCATTCGGGTTCGTTCTTTTTCGCAGAAATGAACCGTATGATCCCCTCATTCAGCCCTTTGGGAGCGGAATCGGTCTCAATATTTATTGTCCAGCCATGTTCATACTCCCTGGACGTTATTTCTTCGAGAACCTGGTTGTCTTTACTCATCTACTATTTAGACTAATTTTAAACAATACAAAAGTAACACTTTTGGGGAAGTTTTCAG
>JAEZBX010000327.1 GCA_023412765.1 Bacteroidota bacterium | reverse complement strand
AGCAGACCTTGCTGTGCGAAAAATCGTTATTCGATAATGCTGAATGGCAATATCAGTCACTCGACCGCGGCGAAGACTCTCCATTGATTTACAAACTGAAGCAGCAGGATCTCCTGGTGTCAATACCCTCACCAGAATTATATATCTATGTTTATCATTCAAACAATGTTTTTCACCGAAACCACTGGGAGGTGAATTTGCTTCCTTGGGCGGAGAAACTCCCGGAAGATAGGGCTGCGGTTGTGCGCGCTCTCCTTTGTAGTAATCGGTAGTCAAGTGATCGGTGATCTGATAAGTTATACAAGTAAAGTTTACACCTTCAGTTTTCTTATTTAATTATATTGCTCAGCACGCTAAGTCCGGCACCGTTACCGTTTACCTCGCTTTGAATATATCCAATAGACGAGTGCACAACCCTTAATAGCAAACCGATAACGTCAAGCCAGACACCGATTACTTCGATCAAATGAAGTTTACACCTTCAGTTTTCTTATTTAAATTAAATGGATCAGCACGTTAAGTCCGACACCGATTACCTCGTTTTGAATACATCCAATAGACGAGCGCTCAACTCTTAATAGAAAACCGATAGCGTCAAGCCAGACACCGATTACCTCGATCAAGTAAAGTTTACACCTTCAGTTTTCTTAATTACCTAAATTGCTCACCACGTTAAGTCCGACACCGTTTACCTCGTTTTGAATACATCCAATAGACGAGTGCACAACCCTTAATAGAAAACCGATAACGTCAAGCCAGACACCGATTACTTCGATCAAATGAAGTTTACACCTTCAGTTTTCTTATTTAATTAAATGGATCAGCACGCTAAGTCCGACACCGATTACCGGATCACCGTTTCACATTTCCGTCCGCCTGAGCTCCGGGGGCATTCTATCAAACAATTTTAAAGCTTGTTGGAAGATCTCGTTTGTTTGATTCATCACTGGGAAAAAGCCGTCGTTATTCCACAACTTTCGGGCTATCTGTGCCTTGATATGGACTTTGAATAACCTTTCTTTTTTTGCCAGCTCTTTTCGATCTGCTTTTACTTTGTTGCGTTCACCTGCCTGTACCAGGTCGGCCAACATTTTGTCGGTCACCACAAACTTCTCCAGGAAATGATCAAAGCCTTTCTCTAATAATTGTTCCTTGTGCTGCTCACCATATCCAAACGTATATTCCTGAATCGTTGTAGAAGTATAAAGTTCATTGAGATAGTGACTTGTTAACGTGGTATCGAGTGGAACAAAATAATCCGGCATTATCCCACCACCGCCATAAACGGTTCGGCCTTTTGGCGTGGTGTATTTCAGCGTATCATTAAATCGAATGCTATCCGCGTGGAAAAATTCACCATGATTATATCGGCTAAGGATATCGCGCGAATATTCATCTCCATCCTCGTACGGCTTTTGAATGGACCGACCCGTAGGCGTATAATAACGGGAGATTGTGAGGCGTAACTCCGAACCATCGCTAAGATCAAATGGAGATTGCACCAATCCCTTGCCAAAACTTCTTCGACCGACTATGAGAGCTCTGTCGTTGTCCTGCAGTGCACCTGCAAGGATTTCCGAAGCGGAAGCGCTTCCTTCATTGACCAATATTATCAGGTCACCTGATTCAAAATTTCCTTTCGACGTTGATGATGCTTGTGAGTCATATTTCTTTTCCTTTCCATGCGTGAATACAATTTTCTTTCCGGCAGAAAGAAAATCGTCGGCCATTTCGATAGCAATGTTCATGTAACCACCTGGGTTACTCTGCAGATCTACAACCAATTTCGTCATTCCCTTTTCTTTCAGCTTTGAAAGCGCCTGACGGAATTCCTCAAAAGTAGTGGCAGCAAAACGGTTAACTTTAATGTAGCCGACCTCATCATCAACCATGTAAGCCACATCGACAGAGTACTGAGGTATTTTATCCCGAATAATGCTGTAGTCGATCTCTTTATCCCTTCTAAGTACGGTCACTTTCACTTCAGTTCCCTTAGGACCCTTCAATGCTTTCATTACATCCGTTGAGGTGACTCCTATACCAGCGAAATTTTTGTCATCAACTTTAATGATCTTGTCACCGGATTGAATACCCAGTGCCTCGGAAGGCCCTCCGCTAAGAGCGGATACCACAACGACCGTGTCGTGGAATATGTTGAATTCCACCCCAATCCCATCAAAATTTCCCCTGAGGTCCTCATTCGCAGCGATCCTGTCACTAACAGGTATATAGGCCGAATGAGGATCCAGTTTGTTCAACATATGATGGATCGCATCGTCTACCAGCTTGTTTGTGTTGACCGTATCGACGTATTCAGATTGAATTTGCGTTAGTACATCTCTAAACTTCTGGACATCCTTTCCTATGTCGTCCGACACCCTTCGCGTATTGAAACCCGCTCCTACAAATACCCCAGCCGCAAGGCCGATACACAAGACCAGCGGAAGCCTGATCTGAAACTTTGAGTTCTGTTGTTCGCTCATGTAAATCTGTTAAATCACCAATTCTCCAGCGTAAAAATAAAGATTGACAGCCAAAGTCTATAGCCAAGCCCATGCCATTAATCGTATTTGACGTAGAATCAAATACTTTTTCGCTCTAAATTAAATCCGGCGCCGATGGCAAACAATGCCTGATTATGCGCGAATTTTCAATTATCTTTACCGCTAGCATGAGTAAGACAGCCCTAAAAGATACGCGCATTTCGGTCCTCGTTGACCAGAATTATGTGCATGCCTATGTGCTGTATTATTTTGGTATACGATTTTTCGAATACTCAGAGTTAACTTTAGGACAAGTTTGCAAGAAGTGTGGCCTGAAAGTGGACCAGGTTATTCGTGAAATGGAGGACCCCTCGCATTTGCGGGAGGCCGACCTGCCTCTGATGTCGTACCCCATCGACTTGATCATCGAGTATCTGAAGCATTCTCATTTTCTGTTTATCAAGCATAAGCTTCCGTATATCGCGAGGTTGGTAGAAAGTTTCAAAGCGAATCACGATGATTACCGCGTGGTAGAAAGAGATCTTAAAATTGTTTTCCCCCTCTTTGTCGAAGATTTTATTCAACACATCTACGAGGAAGAGGACACGCTTTTCAGTTTCATAAACTCACTCGAGCGAGCGACCAAGGAAAAATTTATTCCAACCAAGCTTTATTGTTTGCTTGAAAAAAATTCTGTTCAAAAGTTTGCCATGGAGCATGACGTTCATGACGACGAAATGCGCGGAATCAGAACCATAACAAAAGATTACTCTCTCCTTCCCAATACTCCACTCCATGTAAAGGTCCTTTACAATGAATTAAAAGATTTTGAGAAGAGCCTCATAACACATGCACGCATTGAAAATGAAATTCTTTTTCCGAAAGCTATGGCATTGGAAAACAAGGTAAAGCAATTATTTTTTGAGAAGATCAAATTCAACTAGCAATTCTGCGGTTGAGGAATCGTTCTTTCCAATCACCTTATTCTTTATTATAAATACGTTTACGCATGCGAAAAGTAGTCATGAACCTTGCTGTCTCTCTTGATGGTTACATTACCGGTCCCGATGGAGAATATGATTGGTGTTTGACCGATGATGATTATGGCATGACGGATTTTCTCAAATCTGTTGATGCAACAATAATGGGCGGCAACTCCTATCGGGAAATCATTAAGTTTGGCCCCCCTTATCCGGAATTTACCAACTATGTTTTTACCAGGACAGAAAAAAATCCACCGCACGAAAACATAATTTTTGTCTCTGATGATATAATTGATTTTGTCAGGTCGCTGAAAAACAAGAGCGGGAAAAATATCTGGTTGTTTGGAGGTAGTGAAATTATACAACCCCTGCTGGAAGAAAACATGGTTGATGAAATGATGTTAGCCATTCATCCATTGCTGTTAGGGGGTGGGTTGCCACTTTTCAAAAATCTGAGCGAGCGAAAACCATTTCAATTGTCAGATAGTATTACGTATCCCAGCGGTTTAGTGCAACTCATCTATAAAAACTAAGCCATATGGGCCGAGTTGTGGCAATCGATTATGGATTAAAGAGAACGGGAATTGCCGTAACTGATCCTCTTCGGATAATTGCCACGCCACTTGAAACCGTTCCAACCACGACGCTGTTTGAATTCCTGATCGCATACGCAAGAAAGGAGACCGTGGACGAATTTGTCGTAGGAATGCCTAAGAAGCTTTCCAATGAAGATTCGGAGATTGCACCGGTGGTTAGAAAGTTTGTAGATGAATTGAGGTTGAAGTTTCCTCAAAAGCCAGTCCATTTAGCCGACGAACGATTC
>JAEZBX010000284.1 GCA_023412765.1 Bacteroidota bacterium | reverse complement strand
TTCAAGCATCTTCAATACCGCCTCCCGGATCAGATGCGGATGGCTCCAGGGAACAAAATGATTCATCCCGTCTACCATGACTAGCTCCACAGGTGCATTCACGAGCATACGTTTTGCAAAATCTGCATTTTCCGCCGGGACCAATTCGTCTTCCTTTCCCTGTATCACAATTACCGGGCAGCGGACTTCCTTCCATAAGGGTAACATTCTTTCGAGTTCAGGTTTAAGCTGATAAATTTCGTCGTTGGAAACGCGAAATGACCGGGGTACAAGCCAGCTGAGAAACGGTGTTGCCAATGGAGCTCTAAACCATGTTTCATTCGGTTCAAGCGCCGGATCTACAGAACCTGCGACGATGACCAGACCATCTACCAGTTCCGGATATTGTGCAGCCATACGAACTATGAGGGCTCCGGCTAACGAATGGCCTACCAGCACGATGGGTCTGTTCCCTTTGAATTCTTCCAAAATCGGTTTCAGGTAATCGGCTTGTGCCTCAAGCGATGGTTCACCATTCCCGAAGTTTGAAGATCCAAAACCTGGTCGATCAGTCGTAATTAATAAGGCCTTCTCAAGTAATATGCTGTCAGCTAGAAAATGGATGAATGCACTTAGCGATCCCGGTGATCCGTGCAAAAAAAGCACTAAAGGATTTCTAGCATCTCCAGCTTTCACGTAATGCATCTCACGAAATCCAGAGCGATAGCTGTGCTGGGTAGCAGACACATTTTGAGAAGAAAAGAACTTTTCAATCTCCTCCGATGACATCCGGAAGGAGATACAGGAATAAGACATGATCATGATTCCCGCGATCATGAAAAGAATGATCCAGCGGACAATCGACATCTACATGTTATTGAATGTTAAGAAGCTTCTTGTAACGTGCGTTGTCGCGGAGAACCTCTGTGGCGGTCTTGATATCTTTGTCATACTTGAAGCCTGACTCAACGCTTCCTTTCTCTAAATGATACCTGGAAACAATATCTTCCTCCAACAACATTTTGATTTCTTCTTTGTGAAGCACCAGTTCGTTCTTTTTGCTTTCGGCTATTCGCGCACTCACCTGGTCAAGCTGCGCCTTTAGCTCGGAATAGTATTTTTCTTTCTTAGCTTCTTCAGTGAACTGTTGCAGTTGGTATTCCATATAAGATTTGTAGGAATAATTCTTTGTTTTCATCCAGTTCAGGAATTGCTGATACTCATCATCGTTCAGAGAAAAAGTACGAGGGTTAACAGGTTCAGGATGTTTTGCAACGTATTGTGTAGCGTAGTCAAACAAAAAACCTTTCTCGAAAAGAACCTGAGTCAGCATGTGAGACTCAGCGTTTTTCGTTTTGATGTCGGGATCAATTCCTCCACCATCATAAACAGTTCTGCCATTAGTGGTTTTGAAAGTTTTCTTTAGAGAATCCGGTATAGATCCAACACTTCCATCATCGCGGCGGTGGCCATAGTCCAGCACCTGGATGCATCGGCCGGTAGGGGTATAGTATTTGGCAGTGGTAACCTTAAGTTGTGAGTTGTAGGACAAGGGCCTGCTTACCTGAACGAGTCCTTTACCGTAAGATTTTTCTCCGATGATGACAGCGCGATCATAATCTTGCAACGTCCCGGCTACTATCTCAGATGCTGACGCACTTCCGCGATTGATCAGAACGGCAACCGGAATATCTGTATCAACGGGAAGGTTAAGACTTTCATAACTAAGGTTGTTTTCGGGAATTTTTCCTTTCGTGCCCACAACCAGCTTTCCTTTGGGAATAAAGAGGTTTGTAATATTTACTGCTTCGATAAGCAAGCCTCCGGGGTTTGAACGAAGATCAAGGATCGCGCTCTTAGCTCCATTTTCTTTCAAATGGACCAATGCATTTTTTACTTCTTTCGCAGCATCCGGTGTAAAATCTGAAAGCTGAATGTATGCGATATCGTTGTCGATCATTCCCGAATATGGGACGTTTGTAAGTTTAATGCGCTCACGTTTAAATTCGAGTTTGATGGGCTCGTCTACACCGTAGCGCTTTATCGTAAGAGATACCGGTGTGCCTACCTGTCCTTTCATTACCTGTCCTGACTCTTCCCGCGTAAGTTTTTCCAGGCTGATATCATCTATCTTTAGTATTTCATCTCCAATCTTTAGCCCACCTTTCTGCGCGCCATAACCTTCCATTAGCATCGTTACAACCGTACGGTTTTCGATCTCCCTGGTAATAGCACCAATCCCACCGTATTGACCGGTGTTGACAGTTCGGAAATCTTCTACTTCATCTTCGGGAATATAGTTCGTATAGGGATCCAGTGACCCGAGCATTGCATCTATACCAGTGCGAACAAGTTTGTTAGGATTTACTTCCTCAACATACAAAGCGTTTACCTCCTTAAAAAGCGTTGCAAAAATGTCAAGGTTCTTGGCGATTTCGAAATAACGCTCGGCCGGTTCAGTATAAGAAATGGCCACCAGGGAAGCTGCGACGAAGACGAAAGGGAGAAGTTTTTTAATCATACTATTGGATCTCTGAGGAACAATACAACACCGCTAATAGTTTGGAGATAGCAAATTAGCGCAAAATAGCGGAATTTTTTAGCGCTAAAGGTGTGGAATATTCTACAGGTGAGTATGAATACCAATGTTAAGCTTTTCGATGCCCGATTTCGGGCATTTTCTCAGACCCATGCTTTGCGCAAAAACCTCAACCAATTGCCATGCATTACATTTTGAATGTCTTCGGCGCTATATCCTCTTTTTGCCAGTAATTCAGGTAATTTCCCGAGGTCAGCAATAGTCTCAAGATCGTACGGGGATTGTTCCTTGCCGAATGCACCGTCAAGATCGGAGCCAATACCAATATGTAAGGAATTGCCCGCTAATTGACAGATATGATCCATATGATCAATTACTTTTTCGAGATCGCAGTTCATGCCTTTTGGCGTCGACTCTTTTCTGATCCAATTAGGAACGAGCATCCATGCATCGAGCACTCCACCTATCACTGCCCCACGGCTTATCAATTCCTTCAATTGATCATCGCTGAACTGACGATTGTGGTCAACAAGTGCTCTGCAGTTATGGTGACTGGCCCATACGTGCCCTCTAAAAATATCCATGGCTTCCCAAAAGCTGTCATCACATAGATGGGTCGCATCAAGTATAATGTTGAGGCGTTCCATTTCCTTCAATAATTCCCTGCCGTCTTTACCTAGGCCACCCGTTGCATTCGTGCCCTGAGCGTACCGCCCTGGACCATAGTGAGCGGGACCGAGGGCACGAAGTCCATATGCGTATGCCTTTTCGAGATATTTAATGTTGACAATAGAATCAGCACCTTCCAGGCTTAAGATGTAGCCGATAGACTTATTATCATTTGATTTTCCATCATTCCAATAAGTCACGTGACTTTCAAGACTATTCAGATCAAAAACCTGTGACAGTTCGCCCGAGTCCTCCATCGCTTTGTACCAGGCCAATTGCGCCTGAGTATGAGCCCAGGCTTGCTCTGGTGAAAACCATCCGGGCAGAGGGTTATCAGGAGCTACATATCGTGCTATTTGCGTAGCGACAACCAATCCAACATCACCTTTTCGGAGTTCTGGAAAACAAACCACACCGTTGCCGCGGTCTGGTTTATCCTGCAAGTCTTTTTCACGATCTCTAATCTCCTGAATTGGCTTTCGCAAGTCGCGATTCCACTCCATCGCATTCATACTCAAATCCACGTGCGCATCAATCGTGAACATAATTTCCAATTTCTAATATCAAATTTCCACTTACCTCGTCAAAGCATACATCACAATATTCACACTAAACTGCGTGTTGTCCAATTTATAGAATCGTTTATTTCTGAAATCATAATCCCACTCGCAGCCATAGTCTTTATTGCTATAGAGTACTCCTATCTTTCCATTGATCTCAATTGCCTTAAGGTAATCGTGGACAATGTCATCGCCCCACCCGTTGAGTTCCTGGGCCGTTGTAGGTGGTCCATCAAATTTGAAGAACACGGAATAGAGCGGATGACTGGAAGGGATTTTTTTTAACGACGTTGCTCCGAAGATCTTTTCCATCTGAGCTTCGAATGATTTTGCGAACAGCCCATCGATATCGTGATTGCAGTCGTCCACAAAGACAAAGCCTCCATTGCGGATATACTTTTCAAAGTTCTCTCTTTCTTCTCTGGTAAACTCAACCAGCTTATGACCGCTCAAGTAGCAGAATGGGCATTTGAATATCTCGGGACTTCCTAGCGGTACAATGTTTTCGTTAGTGTCAACTGGAAGGGTAGTGTACTCAATCAATGAATTCAACACATTCGCAGGCATGCGTTCGTCGACATCCCAGTCACCGGATTCGTATTGAAGTCTTGTAAAGAAAAATTTGTCCGCTGCCACTATCGCTAAAACGCAGTACCGTATGTACCAAAGTTACTGAACAAAAGAAACAATGGAAGTGAAAGGCTGCCCCGTCAAACAGCGTCCGATAAGCTTGTAAACGTAAAATCCCTGATCTTCATTGGCGGCAACAAATAGTTTATGTTAGACTCGACGCTCACTGTCCGTTCAGGTTTGCCCAACTCTTCCAGATTGTTCAGCATGATAACCGGGCTTTCATTAAAGCGGAAATTTTTGATCGGGAATTTGATGACCCCATTCTCGATATAAAATGTTCCATCACGGGTCAATCCGGTTAAGAGCAATGTTTGCGGATCCACGTTGCGGATATACCATAGTCTCGTAACCAGGATTCCTTTCCGCGTGCCTTTAATCAATTCATCCAGAGATTTGGTTCCACCTTCCATGATGACCGCATCGGGTGATGGTACTGCCTTAACACCTTTCTTCTGTGCCCAATAGCGAGAGTATGTCAAATTCTTTACAACACCTTTCTCAATCCAACTGATTTTTTCCTGAGGTCTGCCGTCGCCTGTCCATGGACTTGTGGGCAGTTCCGGATTCCAGGGATCTGAGTACAAGGTGACGCGCTCATCAACGAGCTTTTCCCCAAGACTTGTCTTTCCACCTGGCCTGCTAAGAAAACTCCTGCCTTCATCCGCCTGCCGCGCATCAAGTCCGAAAAGTATATTTTCAAGCAGGACGGCCGCAGCTGCTGGTTCGAGAATTACGGTATACTTACCTGGTTCAATAGCCTGTGCGTTGGCTGATTTCAGTCCCTTTTCCGCGGCGATTTTTGTTGCAGCTTTGGTGTCGAGTTTTGTAATGTCGTTGTAGCCACGCGTGGCGTATCCTGACCCTTTTCCATCCTCAGTACGCATGGTGACAGAAAAGTTTACATTCGTGGAGGTATTGAAAGCGAACAGGCCTTTTGAATTCATCATTGCGGCAAATCCGTTGCTATCTTCCAGGTACCCGGCTGAAACCAATTTTGATTCTTTAGCGACCTTAAGACTCTGCTCTACTGCATCGGCCCTGAGCTTGGGTGTAATTGCAGCTGTTGCCGGAACATAGGTTATCGACTCCTTATAAGTTTGAGGTCCAAGAAAGGATACAAATTCCGGATTTTCAGGTGCGAGTTGGGCGAGTTCTTCAGAACGTTTTACAACTTTCTGAAGTGATGCATCATCCAGCTCGTTAATGGTCGCAACACCAAGCTTCTTTCCGAAGGCAGATGATACGACGACAGTTGTCTGGCTAATTCCTCCGCTGGTTGAAACAGAATTTCGTGCGTACCTGATATTGCCATTATTCGAACCGTAGATATTGACTTCGCATTCGTCAGCTTTTGAATAGCTTAATACTTTCTTGAGTAAAGCCTGCGCTTCATCTTTTGTGAGGATAGCCATATTAACCTAATTTTCTAGCTGTATTAATTACATTGACACCATTAAATCGGGTGGTAGCCGAGCCATGCGAAACCGAACTGGTCTGCATTGGCTGCCCCTTTCCATCAAAGAAAGAACCACCGAGTCGATAGTCACTCTCATCTGCAATACCCACGCAAGAATTCCAGAATTCCTGAGTGTTTGATTGATAGGCAACATCCTTCAACATTCCGGCGATTTGTCCATTCTTAATTTCGTAGTATAACTGACCGCCAAACTGGAAGTTATATCGTTGCTGGTCGATGGAAAATGAACCGTCGCCGATGATATAAATCCCTTTCTCAACGCCCTTAATAAGGTCGTCAATACTTTTCTTTTCCTTTCCTGCCATCAGGGATATGTTTGGCATGCGCTGGAATTGTACACTGCTCCAATTATCGGCGTAACAGCATCCTTGCGACTCAGTCAGATTAAGAATATGTGCCTGATCGCGTATAGCCTGATAGTTAACAAGAACCCCGTCTTTAATTACATCCCAGCGACCGCATTTGACTCCTTCATCATCATATCCCGCAGCGCCCAGCGAACCGACCTGTGTCTTATCGGCGAAGATGTTTACGATCTTGCTACCGTAGTTGAATTTTTTTGATTCCCATTTGTCGAGCGTGAGGAAGCTGGTCCCGGCGAAGTTGGCTTCGTAGCCTAGTACGCGGTCGAGTTCGGTAGGGTGGCCAGTCGATTCATGGATTGTCAACCAAAGGTGAGAGGGATCCAGAATCAGATCATACTTACCCGGCTCCACTGATTTTGCTGTCAGCTTTTCGCCAGCCTGAACGGCTCCTGCAGCCGCATCCTCGAGCATGTCATACCGGTCTTTGTAAAGCGTTGTGATACCTTTGATCTTATCCTGGGGACGTGCATACAGATATTCGTAGCCCATACCCATAGGTGCACTCAGTGCATTACGAGTTTCAAACTTACCTGTTGCCTGATCGATCTTCGTTATAAAAAATGTGGGCCATATTCGGTGAATATCCTGATCAATGTATGAACCATCCGTCGAAGCAAAATACTTTTGTTCGTTTACCATGAAAAGGTAGGAGTTGATAAAGTTTGCGCCACCTTTCATCGCAGCATCATTCACGCTCAGCAAGAGATCAACCTTCTCCTTAATTGGAACCTCGAATGCGTTTTTTTCGATAGGAGCTTTCCATGTCACTTCGCCATATCCTTTTTGGGGCGCTAACCTGACTGGCTCCGACAACAACCTTGAGTTTTCCTTTGCGATGGCAACAGCCAGTTCTGCTGCTTTAGCGATACCATCGTTGTCCATTTTGTCTGTCGCCGCGAAACCCCAGCTACCGTTTGCGATTACGCGAATACCCATACCGTACGATTCGGTATTTACGATATTCTCAACTTTGTCTTCACGCGTGATTACATACTGGTTAAGGTATCTGCCGATCCTAACGTCGGTGTAAGTTGCGCCCTTCGAACGCGCTGCATTCAAGGCAACGTCCGCCATTCGTTTTTTAATTGAGACGTCGATGCCTTCGAGGGCTCGTTCCGGGGGAATATCGCGGCCTATAGTAGGGATACCGGGAAGCATTGCAGCTGTGGCTCCAATGCCGGTGAGGTAAATAAAATCTCGTCTTTTCAAGTTATTTGTAGGTTAATGAGTGCTCTATTAGATCGCGTCCGATAGACTGGTAAAGGTGAAGTCGCGCAATTTCATATAAGGTAAAAAGAAATTGACACCTCCACCACCCGCGCTGACCCGAATTTGTTTTCCCAACGTCTCAAGGTTATTCAGCATGATGACGGGACTTTCATTAAATCGGAAGTTTTTGATTGGATGTTTGATCTTGCCATTTTCTATAAAGAATGTTCCATCGCGCGTGAGGCCCGTGTATAACAACGTTTGTGGATCCACCGTACGGATGTACCAGAAACGCGTTACCAATATCCCTCTTTTGGTGTCTTTGATCATGTCTTCAAGTGAAGCCGCCCCGCCATCCAGTATTGCGTTTCCGGGGAATGGAACGGATTCTACATTCTTTTGTGAAGCCCAATATCGATCATAGAAAATGTTTTTTACTACCCCATTTCGGATGATATCCATCTTTTTTCTGGCCTGTCCATCTGATGTCCAGGGAGATGCCGGCACTTCGTTGTGCCAGGGGTCGGTATAGAAATTTATTCGCTCGTCAAAAATCTTTTCACCCAACTTGGTTCCTCCACCTTTTTTGGAAAGAAAGCTTCGTCCTTCATCTGCAGGACGCGCATTCATATTAAACAGCATGTTGCGCAACAGTTCCGCTGATGCCGCCGGCTCCAGTATCACAGTGTATTTGCCGGGTTCTATCGCTTTTGCATTGCGCGATTGTAACGCCTTCTCAATTGCAACTTTTGATGCCTCTGCAATGTCGAGTTTAGATACGTCGTTAAAATCACGTGTCACCCAACCGGACCCTGTTCCATCATCCGTTCGCATGGTAGCGGTGTAGGTTACATTCGTTGCCTGGTTATATGCAAATAGTCCCTTGCTGTTCATCATGGCTGCAGTGCCATTCCTGTCTTCAAGATAGCCTGCGGCAGTAACCTTACCGTTGCGTGCCAGCTTTATACTGTCAGCAGCTGCCTGGGCACGGAAGTCGGGCGTTATGCCAGCCGTTGCCTTCGCGTAAGTCTTCGATTCGCCGTAGCTTTGTTGGGGCAGAGGCTCCATAAACTCCGGGTTTTCAGGCGCCAGGGTGGCAAGCTCTTCCGACATTCTCACAACTTTTTCCAACGAGGCGTCATCAAATTCATTGATGGTCGCAGTGCCTGCTTTCTTGCCAAAATATGACTGGACAACCAAAGTAGCATCACTGTTTTCTCCTGCAGTCGAAACACTGTTCCGCGCATAGCGGATGTTTCCGCTCTTGCCGCTGTTCAGGTTGACTTCACATCCATCGGCCTTCGAAAAGTGCACAACCTTCTCAAGTATTTTTTTTGCTTCCTCCTTTGTGTATAATGACATGCTTCTTGCGATTATAGAGTGATGAGGATTTATTAAATCGAGCGTCCGGTATTAATCACATTAATTCCATTAAACCGCGACGTTGAGCTGCCGTGAGATACAGCACTTACCTGTGAAGGCTGCCCCTTCCCATCGAAGAATGAACCGAATAGCCTGTAGTCACTCTGGTCGCAAATTTTCACACAGCTATTCCAAAATTCCTGCGTGTTGGATTGATAAGCAACATCGTTAAGCATTCCTACGATAGCCCCGTTCTTTATCTCGTAGAACAGCGTTCCTCCAAATTGAAAATTGTAGCGCTGCTGGTCAATCGAATATGATCCTCTTCCGGCAATGTAAATTCCTTTCTGCACATCCTTAATCATCTCATCTATCGAGTAGGCTTCTGCGCCAGGCGATAGCGATACGTTGGGCATTCGCTGGAATTGTACATCGCTCCAGCTTTGGGCATAGCAACATCCGTGCGATTCATCCTGATCCAGGATGTGTGCCTGGTCGCGGATAGCCTGGTAGTTAACCAATACTCCATCTTTTATCAGATCCCATTGCTTGCATTTTACACCCTCATCATCGTAGCCCACTGCGCCTAATGACCCTGCTTGTGTCTTGTCTGCGAAGATGTTCACGATCTTGCTTCCATAATTGAAGGTGCCTGACTTCCACTTGTCCATGGTAGCAAAACTGGTTCCAGCATAATTTGCTTCATATCCGAGTACTCGATCAAGCTCTAACGGGTGGCCTACTGATTCATGAATCGTAAGCCCAAGATGGTTTGGCTCAAGCACAAGATCGTACTTTCCCGGCTCTACGGACTTTGCGCTTATCATTTCTTTTGATTGTCGCGCTGCTGCAATTGCATCTTCAATAAGATCATAGCTGTTTCGATAGAGAATGATTCCGCCTGGTCCCTGCACTTTGTCCTTGGCCTTGGGAATCATATACTCATAACCCATGCCCATTGGAGCACTAAGTGCCTGCCTTGTCTTGAAGGTACCTGATGTCCTGTCAGTCGTTGTTACTGTAAACGTAGGCCATATGCGATGAACATCCTGATCGATGTATGACCCATCTGTAGAAGCGAAATATTTTTGTTCGTTAACCTGGAAGAGGTTTGAGCTGATAAAACTTGCGCCGTTTTCAAGGGCAGCTGCATTCGCTCTCAATAACAGATCGACTTTGTCTGAAACCGGAACTGAAAATGGATTCAACTCGATCGGAGTTTTCCAGGCAACTTCGCCATGAGATTTTGCCGGTGCCAATCTCACAGGCTCCGACTGAAATTTCGAGTTTGCTTTTGCAATGGCTGCAGCTTTTTGTGCAGTGCTTCGTATCCCTTCTTCCGTGACAATATTAGTCGAGGCAAACCCCCAGGTGCCATTGACGATCACCCTTATGCCGGCTCCAAAAGATTCGGTATTTACGATATTTTGAACTTTGTTTTCGCGCGTTGTCAGAAACTGATTGAGGTACCTTCCGATCCTGACGTCTGCATAAGTTGCTCCAAGCGACTTTGCAGTATTAAGCCCGACATCCGCCAGTCTCTTTTTTTGACTCACGTCCAGCCGCTCTTCAAGAGACAACGAGATGGGTATGCTATTTCCAGTCACGGGAATAAGCATCGCGCCGAGTCCCATACCCGTCAATTCAATAAATCTACGTCGTTTCAAAATATTGGGTTTATAATTCTATGATCCGCTAACCATCCCACAAAACGAAACTTCTGATGAATGCGCCAATCATTCCTTGTTTTGGGGATACTTGTAAAATACTCAAAAATCAAAAAGGGACACAGTTTATGTATCCGATCTTGAATTATTCTTGTTTGGATGGCTGGAAGGGAACGGCTATTTGGCCAGCGAATCGAAATCGAACGATGTTTCTAAAAACTTCGTATTGAACTTTCCTGATCTGAATGTGGGATTATCCATCAACTTGATATGGAAAGGTATGGTAGTTTTTACGCCTTCAATCACAAATTCCTGCAAGGCGCGTTTCATGCGTGTGATGACTTCTTCGCGAGACTGGCCGGTAATGATCAGCTTTGCAATCATTGAGTCATAGTTAGGCGGAATTGTATAGCCTGCGTATACATGGCTGTCAATCCGTACACCATGGCCACCGGGCATATGGAGATTGGTAATTTTTCCCGGCGAAGGTCGGAAACCGTTTGCAGGGTCCTCGGCATTTATGCGGCATTCCATGGCAAACATCTTCGGGAAATAGTTAGTCCCGGATATAGGTACACCAGCGGCAACTTTAATCTGCTCCTTAATCAAGTCATAATCCGTTACTTCTTCGGTGATCGGATGCTCAACCTGAATCCGGGTGTTCATTTCCATGAAATAGAACTTTCCATGCTTATCAAGAAGGAACTCAATCGTTCCTGCACCTTCATAATTAATGGCCTTCGCTCCCTTAACGGCAGCTTCTCCAATCCTTTCGCGCAATTCCTGATTAACGACGGGAGAGGGGGTCTCTTCAACAAGCTTTTGGTGACGTCGCTGTATCGAGCAATCGCGTTCCGAAAGATGGCATACTTTGCCGTATTGATCGCCGACAACCTGGATTTCGATATGGCGCGGCTCTTCGATAAATTTTTCAAGGTATAGTCCGTCGTTTC
This sequence comes from Bacteroidota bacterium, assembly GCA_023412765.1. Taxonomy (GTDB): domain Bacteria; phylum Bacteroidota; class Bacteroidia; order Cytophagales; family Cyclobacteriaceae; genus Chryseolinea. Next base: position 8,097 of record JAEZBX010000284.1, on the reverse strand, counting down.
CGAAGGATGCGGACGCTTCGCGTTTGGCATCATCCCAGGCCTTCTTAAATTCCGAATCATTGCTGACAATACGCATTCCTTTTCCACCACCACCGGCAGTTGCCTTCAGAATTACGGGGTATCCGATTTCTTTCGCAAGGCGGATACCTTCATCAATAGAATCCAGCAAACCATCAGATCCAGGAATGGTTGGAACACCAGCTTTCTTCATTGTGTCTTTCGCAGTCGACTTGTCGCCCATTGCCTCTATCATTTCTGGTGTGGGGCCAATGAATTTAATTCCGTATTCATGGCAAATCGCTGAAAACTCTGCGCGTTCAGACAGAAATCCATATCCGGGATGAATGGCGTCGGCGTTTGTTATTTCTGCTGCTGAAATAATTCTGGGAATATTGAGATATGAATCTTTGCTCGGCGCATCGCCAATACAAACGGCTTCATCAGCAAACCTTACATGCAGACTTTCACGATCTGCTGTAGAATAGATAGCAACGGTTTTAATGTCCATCTCGCGGCAGGTGCGTATTACGCGCAATGCGATTTCTCCGCGGTTGGCTATAAGTACTTTTTTAAACATAAATTCCAATTAGTCGATTGATATCAACTCCTGTTTAGCACAGCGCTTGATAATGAGAATGGTCACCAGATCTTTATTAATCTGGTTCGACGACAAACAGTACCTGATCGTATTCAACCGGAGTTGCATTTTCAAGAGCAATCTTCACTATTGTACCCGACACTTCGGATTCAATTTCGTTGAATAACTTCATTGCTTCTATGATACAAACTGTCTGGCCTTTGGTGATTTTGTCGCCTACTGAAACAAACGGTGGTGTGTCAGGGGAAGACGAACGGTAGAATGTACCGATCATAGGCGATTTTATCTCAATTGTTTTCTTAGCAGGCGCTGCTACTGTATCCTGCTTAGCGATTGGCGGTGGTACTGGAGGCGCTGCCGGAACTATCGGTTGGCCTATTGCTGCAACGCTGTGGATAGGCGCAGCGGCTATTGTAGGAGCTGATTTAAAAACTTTTTGATCTGGTTCCCGCTTTACGCTCAGCTTAAGTTCCTTGGTTTCAATGTTCACCTCATTTAACCCCGACTTGGAGATGAAATCTATGAGGTCCCTTATTTCTGAAGTTTTCATTGAATAATGGTTTGGATCGGATGAAGAGAGGATAGATGATTCCTCTTTTTTTGAAGCAGGTTTTGATGCGCGGGATTTACTCATTGAGGTATGATTATTCTTTTACGCGTTCAACATAGTCACCAGTACCGGTATGTATTTTTATTTTGTCGCCGGTATTTACGAAAAGGGGAACGCGGATTTCCGTACCATTTTCCAATGTAGCGGGTTTCAGCGTACGAGTCGCAGTGTCTCCCTGCATTCCAGGTTCAGTGTACTGGATCTCCATAACCACATGTGTTGGCGGCTCAGCAGTAATTGCGCTTTCTCCGTTTTCAAATGCGATTAATAAGGTTACACCTTCCTTGATATAATTGACAGCACTTCCCAAAAGTTTTTTATCGATGTAAACCTGATCAAAGGTCACATTGTCCATACACACAAGACTGTCGCCATCATTATAGAGATACTGATATTCTTTGGTTTCTACACGAAGGATTTCAATTTCGTCGCCGGGTCTGAAACGATTTTCTGCGATTTTTCCGTTGCGCACATTTCGCATTTTGACTTGATAGAAGGCACGAAGATTTCCCGGAGTACGATGTTGGAGCTCTTCGATTTGCATCACCTCACCATTAAACCGTACAAAATTCCCCTTGCTTAAATCGGAAACAGTAGCCATAAAAATCTAAAAACTTTAATTTACAAATGAATTAAATAATAACAAGAAATCAGGTCTTAGGGTTGAATGACACGCACTGCTGTTTATCTATTGTATGCCCATTTCACATAAACAGCTCCCCAAGTAAATCCGCCGCCGAAAGCTGAAATAATCAGATTGTCACCTTTCTTTAGTTTCTTTTCATAGTCCCAAAGCAACAGCGGAATTGTGCCACCCGTAGTATTTCCATATCGTTCGATATTCATCATAACTTTGTCATCACTTATGCCCACGCGTTGTGCCGTAGCATCGATGATTCGTTTGTTGGCTTGATGTGGAACCAGCCAATCGATGTCCTCGGGTCGAAGGTTATTGCGTTCTGCAATTGCTGCTGAAACCTCGGCCATATTTGTTACAGCAAATTTGAAAACAGCAGCGCCTTCCTGGTAAACAAAATGTTGTTTCGCCTGCACAGTTTCCAGTGATGCCGGATAGCGACTGCCGCCGGCTTTCATATGTAGATATGCCTCGCCACTACCATCGCTTTTCAGAATAGAATCAATGATTCCTTCATCTTCTGTTGTGGGTTCCAACAAAACGCATCCTGCACCATCGCCGAAAATAATGCATGTCGTACGATCGGTGTAGTCCATGATTGCCGACATTTTATCTCCTCCAATCACAACCACTTTCTTATACATACCCGACTGAATGAAGCTGGCTCCCGTAGTCAAAGCGAAAATAAAACCTGAACATGCGGCACTCATATCAAAACTGAATGCATTAACGGCGCCCACTGCAGTTGCAACAATATTCGCTGTTGCAGGGAACGTCATATCGGCAGTAACTGTGGCAAAAATCACGAGGTCAATTTCCTTCGGATCGGTACCGGTTTTGGCGATCATATCCTTAACCGCTTCGATACCTAACACAGAAACGCCTAGACCCTCACCTTTCAAGATTCTTCGCTCCTTGATCCCAGTGCGGCTTGTGATCCATTCATCACTGGTCTCCACCATAGTTTCGAGTTCCTGGTTGGTGAGGATGTAATCAGGGACATAACCCCCAACTCCTGTAATAGCAGCTCTGATGTTAGCCATATCGTTTATTTTATCTGCCGGTTTTGTCTGTTCCAGAAAAAAGAAAAGCCCGGCGTCAACCGAGCGTCAATGAATTTTTATTTCTCAAAGTGTCTTTGGAATTCGTTTGCTCTGCTGTCCTTGTTGTTTTGGTTTCGTTTGACCGGAAACCGGCCATGCAGATCGAACTCATGCAATTATGCCAACACTTCTTTTTCCATAACAACTTTACCATTATAGTAAAGTTTGCCTTCATGCCAAAAGCCGCGGTGTGGCAAGTGATGTTCACCTGTTGTTGGGCAAACCGTTAATTGCTTTGCGTGTGCTTTATAATGCGTTCTTCTTTTATCTCTTCGCGTTTTCGAGGTTTTGCGTTTGGGATTCGGCATGGCTAATCAGTTTATTTTAATTTTTTCAAAATATTCCAGCGAGGGTCTGTCTCTTCCTCGTCATTTTTTTTCTCTTCAGTGCCTCCGGAAGAATATACAATCTTGCCTTCGGCCTCGTCTGTTTCTTCAGCTTCATCCCGAAATCTGGGGTGCAGCTTTTTTAAGGGGACTGCCAGTGAGATGAACTCATATATGTATTGCCCGAGTTCAAGTGTGGCCGTATCCCGAGGAATAACAATGATCTCATCTGTCAATTCCTGATACTCTTCTCCGTATTTGAAAACGATCTTGTTTTCAGTTTGTATCGGATAGTCAAACGGCTCCAGGCTGCGGTCGCAAATCAGTCTTCCGGTCCCTTTGGCGTTAAAGTTGACTTCAATAAAGGTTTCACGCTTGTTAAGCACAACATCCACCTGAAACGAACCTTCCGAAAGGAGGTCAGTTCCATATTTCCTGAAGAACTCGCTACCAAATTCGTACTCGAACCGGTGTTCCTTATTGCTCAGGCCAACAATATTCACACTGTAAGCCGCCACTCCCAAAGCCGTATCCTTAAAAATTAGTCGGCAAATTTAGAACAATAAATGAGAAAAGTAAAAGATAGCCGGAATTAAGGCTAAATGAAGTTATTTAGAGCAATTTCGCGAAACTCCTGACGGGTTTTCAGCTCGTAATTCTCAATGAAATAGTCAATTATACCCTTTTTGAAGCCTAATTTGATGGCGATATTCTTGCAAAAGATGATTTCGCTCTCAAACACATTCTGGTCTACAAACACCAATTCAATGGCCGACATCAGGTACTCGAACTTTTGATCGAGGGAAAGGGCGCCAAGTGAATCAATAGGCTGGGGGTTTCGGATAAGCTCATTTACCTCCTCATCTGAAAAATTTCGCTCGCGAGCGATCTTGAAAATTAAGTCCCTTTCAATCTTAGCAAAATGTTTGTCAGCTTCTGCTAACTGAATAAGTATGTTCAACTGCTTCTTGGTGACTATATCCATTTCAACTGATACTTCAAGGCCAAATATATAGAATTAAAAAAAAATACCACTACGCTGCGGGTAAATGGTGGAAATGTCGGTCCTAAGTAATGTTATTTTTCTTTAGATGGTTGCGTACGCTGTTTAAATATTTCAACTGCCTGATAAATTGCTTCTCGTAGGGATCCTTCGTTTGCCTGATTTTTTCCTGCAATAGCGTAGGCTGTGCCATGGTCCGGCGAGGTGCGTATTACGGGTAAGCCGGCCGTAAAATTCACCCCGTCACCAAACGCTATCGTTTTGAAGGCTACAAGTCCCTGGTCGTGATACATCGCCAGGATCCCATCATATTTGGAATGGCCACCTGAGGCGAAAAAACCATCTGCGGGAAATGGCCCGTAAACTAACCTTCCCTTGTTCTTTTGGTCGGCGATGACCGGTCGAATGATCTGGTCTTCTTCCTGGCCGAGGAGTCCATTGTCCCCAGCGTGCGGATTTAGGCCCAAAACTGCAATTTTTGGCTTTAGAATACCGAAATCCTTTCGCAGCGAGGCGTCCATAATCTTCAGCTTCCCCTCAATTTTTTCTTTTGTAAGCGCCGTTGCCACCTCCCTGATGGGAATGTGCTCAGTAACCAGCCCAACTCGAAGTTTATCGCTGATCATAAACATCAGGCTGTCAGAAACTTCAAAGAAGCTTGTCAAAAATCCAGTGTGACCTGTGAATGGGAACTCCTCACTATGAATAGTATGCTTATCGATCGGCGCCGTTACAAGCGCGTCGAGCAACCCTTCCTTTAATTCTGATGCTGCCTGTTTCAGCGCCACAAAAGCAGCCTTTCCTCCTTCCTTAGATGCAAGGCCCGGTGATATCTGTGTAATATCGTCTCCCCAGCAATTGATAACATTAATGCTTTTCGCCATGTACTGGCCTTTGTTCCGGACCTGGCTGTAATTAATGTCTTCGAGATTAAATAACTTCTTGTAATATGAGAAAACTTTGCCCGACCCATAGACCACGGGTGTTACCAGGTTTAGAATTCGGTTATCGGAAAGAGCCTTCAATACCACTTCAGGTCCGATACCGTTGTAGTCACCTAATGTAATTCCTATGCGAGGTTTATGCGTTTGCGTCATGAGCTGGATTCAATTCTTTGCGAATTAACGAAAATATCTATTTGTTCCTCGTAGATTGTCGGATGTATACTGAGAGAAAGAGCAATACAGTAAGGCCGAAAAAATCGTTGGGCCAACATTTCCTGCACGACGATAACATTGCCCAACGCATTGTCGATGCGTTGCTAATCGACCCTGCGTCGCCACTCGTTCTTGAGATCGGGCCCGGAATGGGTGTACTGACGCGCCTGCTTATCAAACGGGAAAATATAGAATTGAAAGTAGTGGAGATTGACAGGGACTCGGTCGCTTATCTCAAAAGGAATTATTCTTCACTGAACGGAAAGATCATCGAAGGTGATTTTTTGGAAATTGATATCAGCCAAATTTTTCAAAGCACGTTTTCAATAATTGGAAACTTTCCCTACAATATTTCATCGCAGATTTTTTTTAAAATTCTTGAGGTGCGCGATCGCGTAGATCAGGTTGTTTGCATGCTGCAAAGGGAAGTGGCCGATAGAATTGCTGCACCACCAGGCAGCAAGACCTACGGAATTTTGAGTGTACTTCTTCAAGCATATTATGATATCGAACATCTGTTTAAAGTGATGCCCGGTGCATTTCGACCGCCTCCAAAGGTTGTGTCGGCTGTTATACGACTTCGTCGAAATAAAAGAGTTAAGCTCGAATGCAATGAGCGGCTCTTCACTCAGGTTGTGAAACAAGCTTTCAATACGCGACGCAAGACCTTGCGCAACGCTCTAAAAAATCTAAATTTGGCAGCCGAAATAGTGGCGCTACCCTTGCTGGATAAACGCGCCGAACAATTGTCGGTTAAAGATTTCGAACATCTTACTTTACTAATCGAAAAAAGTCGTGGAACCGCTGGCGGTTGATTTTGAGTTGACCAAAGAATTTCGTGATCGCTTTCAGCAGGCGTTAGACGAGCGTGACGATGTTTTCATTGGAACAACCCTGGCTAACGTAAAAGCTGCAGATATCACCGCGCTGTTATATGAATTCAATTCGGAAGAGTCCAAGTATGTAATGGATCTTCTTGACATCGAAACGCAAGCAGAAATTATTAGCGATCTGGATCGCGATACGCGTAAAAAGTTTCTCAAGGTTTATCCGCCTTCAGAAATCATAAATTTTCTCAATCAACTCGCATCTGATGATACAGCGGATATTTTAAATGAACTTCCAATTAAGTCGCGAGAGGAAGTCTTATCCGGACTTGAACCAGAATTAAAAGCTCAGGTGACAGAGCTCCTGCGATATGAAGAAAATGTCGCAGGTGGTTTGATGGCGAAAGAACTTATCAAGGCCCGCTACAACTGGACGGTTGTGCAATGTATTGATGAGATCAGGAAGCAAGCTGAAAATGTCGATAAATTCTATACTGTTTACGTCGTTGATGAAGGTGATAAACTTTTGGGTCGGGTAGCGCTTCAGGATCTGATCTTAAGGGATGCGCGTACACTTGTAGCAGACATTTATGAAAAAGATATCGTGTCTGTCCCAACCTATATGGAAGATCGCGAAGTCGCGGAGATCATGAGAAAGTATGACCTTGAATCGGTTGGAGTTGTGAACGTACAGGGACAACTATTGGGGCGGATCACTATCGATGACGTTGTGGATGTGATAACAGAACAAGCGGAAGAAGAGCGTCAGATAATGGCCGGTATCAGCGAAGATGTTGAAGAAGATGACAGCGTGTGGAGAAACACGCGCGCACGTCTTCCATGGCTGGTGATTGGTATCGTTGGAGGTCTCATGAATGCAAAGTTCATGGGGTTGTTTGAGGCTGAATTGGCAAGAGTGACGGCTATAGCTTTTTTCATTCCTTTAATACAAGCGACGGGTGGAAATGTAGGTATTCAATCGTCTTCGTTGATTGTTCAAAGTTTAGCAAACCCTGACTTTGTTGACGAGGGTCTCTGGAAAAGGTTGCTTAAAGTATTTTTTGTTGCTATCCTAAATGGCGTGGTACTCGCAGTGGTCGTTTTCGCTGCTAATGTTCTTCTTTTCGGAGAATACAAAATGTCTTTAGTAGTTTCGCTTGCGCTTTTTAGCGTCGTGGTATTTGCTTCATTCATAGGTACTATTACACCATTAGTATTGAACCAATTTGAATTCAACCCGGCGTTGGCTGCCGGACCTTTTATTACCACTTTGAATGATCTGTTGGGACTTACTGTCTATTTTTTCATCGTACATATTTTGCTTTAATGGCTGTTCGGAAATGTTTAATTATTGACCCGATGCACAGCAGCATTTTTCCTATGCTGCAAAACATTGGATGGGAGGTTGACTATCAACCTGATATCACCCGCGAAGAAATTAAATCAAAACACATCGGGTTCCAGGGACTGATTGTAAGGAGCAAGACTACAATCGATCGCGACCTGCTGGGGACAAATCCCACCTTGAAATTCATCGGAAGGGCCGGGGCAGGTCTCGACAATGTTGATCTCACTTATTTAAAAGAAAAGAACATTGAAGTAATTCATGCTTCAGAAGGAAATCGTGATGCTGTTGGGGAACATGCTGTTGGATTATTGTTGGCACTCGTTAGAAATATTTCAAAAGCTGACCACGAGGTGAAAAATTTTTCATGGCTTCGTGAACCTAATCGGGGCATGGAGATCATGGGAAAAACTGTCGGTATTGTTGGATATGGAAATACAGGGCAGGCATTTGCAAAACGTTTATCTGGCTTCGGATGTAATGTTTTAGGG
>JAEZBX010000191.1 GCA_023412765.1 Bacteroidota bacterium | reverse complement strand
CATACGTTAGTGTCTTGGGATGGACAATGGCAACACGTGGTTATCCCGCTCTCGGAAATGGAGGAGAAGGGTTCGTGGGATGGACAATGGTTCCCACCACAGGGAGAATTCCAGTGGCCTTCAATAGACCGTCTCGAGATTGTAGCAGAGCAATCGGCACTAAACGGTGTTGAATTATTCTTCGATGATATTGAGGTAACAGGTGAGGAGATCACCAATATCCTGGACGCCGAAGAGAATTCGCATTCGACATCGCTTAAGGTTTATCCCAACCCAATCACTTCGCTGTCGATTATCGAATACTCCACGACAGAATCAGAACGTATCACAATTTTTATCTATAATCAAAAAGGCCAGTTAGTTCGAACACTTTCCAGCCTTGCAGCGCCGCCCGGAGAGCACCGGGTTGTTTGGGCTGGTGACGATGATTCGGGTGAGCGATTGCCCGGTGGTTTATACGTCGTAAGGCTTATGTCCAATGCAGCAAAACTCTCTGAGAAGGTGATGCTCTTTGATTAGAATTTAATTCTATTCAAATGTTATATGTAACTTAAAATCAAGTTGTTATATTTGTTAGGTAACATTAGGATTTAAGTATAAATTGAGGTCCAGCATGGCACATGGGCGATGTTACCTTTGAGGCGGAAATCGAATTAACCGGAAGTGCCCTGGCCCTTGTAAGTTGTTCTATCATCTTTTGATCAATGCGTAAAAAATTCTGGCTTTCCCTTCCATCTGAATTCACAACCCCGGTATTACTTCTTGCTTTATTTCTCCCAACAGTTTCAGCCTTTGCGCAGTCGCAACAGCAAGACGAACTCTTGTCCGTTGTTGAGGCGGAATTAAAACGGGAAATGGCCGAGCTAAATAAACTTAGTCAACCGCCATATTACCTTTCTTATCGAATTCATGATATTCATTCTGCTTATGTCAACTCTTCGTTTGGTAGTCTCGTCGGAGCAAACGCTGATCATTCCAGGATACTCGTAACAGATGTAAAGGTTGGAGATTACAGTTTTGATAGTTCACATCCTGTTGAGAACTATGAAGACTTTGACATGTATGACTCATATGGCAGGGGTGGAGCTACCGAACTTCCGCTTGATAACGCGACACACGCAATAAAATTCACGCTTTGGCAGCAAACTGAAAATTCTTACAGGCAAGCACTTAACATGTACAAAGCCTTGAAAGGTCAGCCAGCACAGGAAAAAAAATCAGTGGGTGATTTCTCACGAGAAAAAACTTCAGTGTTTGTCGCTCCGCCAATGGAAGATTTTAGTGCTTTCTATAATGCTTCTGACTGGCGCGAAAAAATAAAAAAACTTTCAGCACCATTCTCAAATCACCCTGACATCATTGATGGAACGGCCTCCCTTGAAGTCAATACCGAACGCAAATATTTTACATCGTCTGAGGGTGCTTCAATCGTACAAAACAGAACTTATGCTTATTTATCAATTCGGGGTTCGATAAGAGCAGAGGATGGCGACATTATCCCCCTGCATCAAACATATTTCGCTTTACGACCATCAGAGCTTCCTTCCGAGCAAACCGTTTTGCATGATGTTGAAAAGATGATCGCAAAACTTGATCAGCTGCGGAAGGCGCCAGTAGCGGAACCTTATACCGGACCGGCTATCCTATATTCGCGTGCAGCAGGAGTCTTCTTTCACGAAATATTTGGACACAGGGTAGAGGGTCACCGACTCAAAGACAAGAATGATGGGCAAACATTCAAGAGCAAATTGCAGGAGCAGGTGTTGCCAAAATCCCTAAGCATAACTTTTGATCCCACGCTCAAACAGTTTAATGGGCAGGCGCTAAACGGACATTATCAATATGACGATGAAGGTATTGCCGGCCAGAAAGTTAAAGTTGTGGAGAATGGAATTCTAAAAACTTTCCTGATGTCTCGTACCCCAATTGAAAACCTTAGCGCATCCAACGGTCACGCCCGCGCGCAGGCAGGAGCCCAGGCTGTTTCCAGACAGTCTAATTTAATTATTGAAAACACGAAGACTGTTTCAATGGCGCAGATGCGGAAGATGTTGATTACCGAATGTAAAAAGCAACGGAAGCCCTATGGATATTTGTTCATGGATGTAGTAGGCGGATTTACGACCACTAACCGCTATATGCCCAATGCGTTCAACATTTTCCCTACTGAAGTGTATCGCATCTATGCCGACGGCAGACCAGACGAATTGGTGCGGGGCGTCGACCTTATCGGAACACCATTGGCAATGTTTGCCGCTATTCAGGCCGCTGACAACGCCCATGAAGTTTTTACAGGATTCTGTGGTGCAGAATCAGGTAGTGTACCCGTTACGGCAGTATCGCCATCGCTTTTTGTGAAACGAATTGAAACACAAAAAAAGCCGATGGCCCAGGTTGAAAAGAATCTCCTCGAACGCCCTGTAACAAACAAATGATCTTAAGCTTTGCAATGAGAACTTTTTTATACATCGGCCTGCTTGCATTAACACTTCCCTTCGCTACAATTGCGCAATCACAGCATGAAGATGTGATCTTGCGAGCAATGCAGGATGAGTTGGATAGAAATATGAAAGAGCTAAGGCTTCCCAACCATGAAAAGCCTTTCTTCATCATGTACAACGTCGTGGATCAAAAGTCGTATGAGATCAGCGCTACATTGGGTTCGATTGTGCAATCCAACGAAAGGCCTGCGCGTTTTAAAAGCAACACGCGGATTTTGGTTGGGGATTATTCATTTAACGATGAAAGTCTCGATGACAATTTAACAAGCGCTCCCTCCGCATTGGAGATCAGCCTTCCCATTGATGCTGACTATCTTGGAATAAGGCGGTCTTTGTGGTCGAGTACTGACAAGGTATACCGCGATGCAGCACGACATTTTGCAAAACATCAGCAGACATTAAAAGAGTCTGGGAAAAAACTGGATGAAATTCCGCATCGATCATTTGCAAAGGGAGAACCGATCAAAATGATTTCAACGGTAGAGCCGTACGCGTTAGACAGAGCTGCCTGGGAATCAACGTTAAAGAACCTTTCTTCTATATTTCTCAAACACCCCGATATCCTCTATTCGGGTGTTGTATTGCAGTTTAACGAAGGACATAATTACATGCTGAACAGCGAAGGTGTTGTCGCGAAGTTACCGTTTCAAAGGGCCGCCCTTATCGTGATAGCGCAGGGCAAAAACAAGGACGGTGAGTTTGTCGTCGACCAGGTTATGCATGAAGCTACTATCCCAGACAAGCTGCCCTCGGCGGAAAAACTTAAGGTTGAAATTGAGAAAATGATTTCGTCTATCGGTCATCAGCTTGCACTTCCAAAACTTGAGGATGAGTATAATGGTCCGGTTTTGCTGGAGGGTCCTGCAGTTGCCGGAGTTTTCTCGACAGTACTCTTCGAGGGCACTGAAACAGTGTTTGCGAGCAACTTTGTCCCTAGACTTTCAGGATTTCAGTATTCAGGCAATAATCCCGGCATGGATAGTAAGGTTGGGAAGAGCATTGTAAATGAGTCGATCACTGTGAAAGCAAAACCCACACTGAAATCGTACAATGGTACCGAGCTTTTTGGGGCGTTTGAACTAGATGATGAAGGAATACGCCCTCCTGATGAACTTGTTATTATTCAAAATGGTGTTCTTAAAAATTTACTAAATGACCGGACCATTACCAATGCAAATCAAACTGCTAATGGATTCAGTTCGGGTCCGGGAGTAGTAGAGGTCACAACCACTTTTAAAGACTCCGCAAAAGAATTGAAGGAGAAATTACTGGCGGCGGCGAAAACAGAAGGATTAGACTTCGCTCTGATCATCCGACAGTCTCCATTGCTGATGGGTGTCATGAATGTATATAAAATTTCAGTGAAAGACGGGAAAGAAGAATTAATGCGAAACGCGTTGATGTCGGAAGTAAATTTCAGAACGTTCCGACGATTGCTTGGTGCATCCGGCAACAGCCAGGCTCATAATTTGAATACATCGAAATTCCTTAACCCTGGCGCTAGTGGTCCGGAGATATCTTACATCGTACCTGAAGCGATCCTGATCGGATCGGTTGATGTTAAGCCCTTCGAGATTCCAGCTCTAAAGGAAGAAGATTACGTATCAAACCCGTTGCTGGAAGTGAAATAGGGACAGAAGTTCATTGCCTGATAAGTTCATCAATCACTTTTCCTTTTTCATAGACCAGCAGCTTTTTCACCTCGTTTCCATCCGCTACAAACTCGACTTGAAGGTCCCTGTCCTTAGCAAAGAATTTGTTTTTGTCTTCGGGTATCAACACGAGCTCAAAATTTCCCATTGTCAGCCTCAAGCTATTTTGTGCTGGTGAAACAGTGGCCACTCCACCAGCGGCTTTGTACTGGCCGGACAAGCGCTGTAGATCCCGACCATCCAGTACCACTTCCTTGCGCTTGTTTATAAATGGAGGAGGTCCGTGATCATAGCTGATGACCCGCGACATTTTCCACGTATTATCTGCAAACTTCCAGAGGTGAGTAAATTTTCCATATCCATCGAGGTATTCTTTCTTCCCTTTCTCGTTAACATAAAACAGATGCTCACCAGAAATCAAGGCACCATAATTATCCATTCGAAAGACCTTAATGGTGCCAGGGATAGCTTCACGCCTGAGGCGCACATTGGGATTTCCGCATAAGCCTGTTCGTATTGCTTCATCAAACTTTACTTTCGGAGCTGTGACTCCGTTTTTGTCATGATAAAACTCCAGGTCGTCTGTAAAATAGCTTGACATTGTTTCAACATCACAAGCGTCGTATGCTACCCAAAATATGCTGTCATGATAAAGGATGGTCCGCTCAAGATTTTCAAACGAACCGGAAGAAAAACTTCCTTGCGCTGTGCAAACCTGGAAGGATGAAATAACAAGACTGGAAGCTAAAAGGATTTTGAAATTCATATCGGGTGGATTTGTTTGAATGATCCAGACGATAATAATGCCATCAAACAAAAAGGGGTTTTCTTTTCAAATTAAAAGATTAATTCCACGGAGCGTGTTCAGGCATGAACATACCGCTCACGTTATTTGAACACTGAAGGTAGTTTGTAAGAGCCAGAGTTTATTCTTATAGTGTTACCTAACGTAATTGCGCCTCTTCTTTCTCTACTTCTTCTACCTGTCTGGGAAGTTTTATCGTAAATGTTGATCCCTTCTTAACCTGGCTTTTCAAATCGATTGTTCCTTTCAGCCGGTCCACTGACCTTTTCAAAATGTATAGTCCGAGTCCTGAACCGGATGCATTATTGGTGGCGCGGAAGAACATTTCAAATATCCGTGATTGATAGCTTTCGGGTATACCCTGTCCGTTATCCTCGACTTCCAGAATAACGTGATCACCTTGCGCCCAAACTCGGATCTCCACATAAGGAGCGTTGTCTGATGAATACTTGATAGCATTTTCTATCAAATTTTGCATGATAGCATTCAACAGTGTCCACTCAGAATAAAATTCAAGGTTCGGTTGGATGCGAATGGCAAAGCGGACGTTAGCAAAATTCGGCAGGCCCTCAAACGTATTTATACATTCATCGATCATCTTGGAGAAGTCGATCCTCACTTTGGCGAGCCCGTCGTTGCTCAATTTTGTCAGGTTGATTAACCCGATAATAATCTGGTTAAGGCGTTCAACCTGTTGATGTTGCTTTTCGATATACTGCAATGCGTGCTCGTCTTTGATATCGATTTTGGCCAGGAAAGATAATCCCAACAAAGAGGAAATAGGACCGCGAAGATCGTGTGAAATACGATGAAAGAATGCGTCGAGCTCAGCATTCTTATTTTTGATGATTTCAGTTTGAATTTTGTTCTTTTCCAATGTTGCGGCCAATTCTTCGTTTGCTTTCGACAATTGCTCCGTCCTGACCATTACTTTAACTTCAAGTTCTTCCGTGGCTTCCTGCTGAACAGCCAATGCCAGTGCTTGGGCATCTTCCTTTTCCTTTTTGAATCTTCTGTACTGATCGCCCAGCGCAAATGCAATGATGATCGTTTCCAGCGCTCCGCCAATCTCTACGAAATGAGTTGTCCAGAAATTAAATTCAAGCACACCCGTATTCCTCAGCGTCAGCAGCAAACCCCCGACAAGGTATATAGACCACGCTGTGATAAAATACGTTGCTGTTTTGTTGCCCCTCATTCGGCACACAATACCAGTGACCATCAACGCTATTATTGTTATAGAAATCAAATTATTCCCGGCGGAGGGAATCATGTCTGTGGCGACCAAAATATTTGATACGACACTGAGTGGAATCAGTGACAATAGCACATAATACATCGTCCTCGTATGCTTTTTCACCTGCAAAAACCGGATGCAGAAAATTGAAAGAACCATCGTGAATGCACCCATCGACATGCGCCCGGCATAGAAATTTATGCGCGGACTTTCGGGCCACAGAAATTTTCCGGCATATCCTGACGCGGATGCAAAAATGACCAGCGTACAAACTATTGTCAGAATGTATAACAGGTAATTGAGTTGCTTCAGCGAGACATACAGCATGAGGTTGTAGAAAAACATTACGATAAGAATGCCATAGAATAATCCATAACCAAGATCTTCAAAACGTACTTTCTCGTGAAACTTTTCCTTTTCCAAAACATATACTGGAAATGTCTTAGGTCCTCCGCCAGCCACCCTGATGTAGATCGTATTCTCATCGCTGGAATTAAAAGTAAGAGGAACTACATGTCCTGTGTGTGAAATATCCTTTTCGCTTTGCTTTCTATAATATCCAGCAACTGAACGCTTTAGACTGCCGTCGTTTTGAACCTGGTAAAAGTCGACAAACTCGACGTATGGCGCGGGCACTTCGAGATACCATTCCGTCGACGGAGAAACTTTCTTAGTCTTAACCCTTAGCCATACCGTGGAACTAGTGTAGCCAAAGGTGAGCTTAACGCCGGACTTAAATTTGTTTTGAAAGGACGGGGAGAGCACATCTTCAATGGTGGCTGTTCCGAGCGAGTCCAAGAATACCTCTGTGTGATCGTCCAACCGATAGGCAATAGCTGGATCCGCCAGCAGATAAGGTTCCCTACCAGCTGCCACATCGAAGCACAAACAGATTAATAGCGCTGTTATGCTAAATAAACCCAAAGAATAGCGCATTGTCGACCCAAAAAAGCACGGCTAAAATAGCGAAACTGATGGTCAATCGTATGTTTTGCGGGCAATCCGGGGGCCGATGTAAGTTATTTCCCAAAGTAGCGACGCCATGCGTGGCGTCGAATCCTGTATGCCTGGCATCGCATCCTGTATGCATGGCATCAAATCCTGTTTTCATCGCGTCAAATCTTGTATTCATGACATCAAATCCTGTATTCATGGCATCTCATGTTGTGCGCAGTGCACATTTAACTAATGCATCAAACCCACATTCAAAAATTTTTGCGAAATTCCAGCATGAGTGCATTCATTTTTGAATTATGAGTGAACAATTATGATAAAAAGCACAGCCATTGCCATCGTTTTCGCAATTGCCACGACTTTGCTTTACGGCCAGGAGAGAAGCGCGCAAAAACGCCCTAACATTTTGTGGATAACCTGCGAGGACATGAGTCTTCATCTGGGATCGTATGGCTCCACGCAGGTCAAGACCCCTAACCTTGATAAACTTGCTTCAGAAGGTATTCGATACACCAACGCGTTTGCAACGGCGGGGGTGTGCGCGCCAAGCCGTTCTGCGATAATTACTGGAATGTATCAGCAATCCATTGGTACTCAACACATGCGGACCCACATGTATCCGGGTAATAAAGACGCATATCCGCCTGGTTATGTGGGCTACGCAGCTGTAATTCCTCAAGAGGTGAAGTGCTTTCCTGAGTATCTCCGTGCGTCAGGCTACTATTGCACGAATAATGTAAAAGAAGATTATCAATTTCAGGCACCACCCACCGTTTGGGACGAAAGTAGCGCGAAGGCACATTGGCGTAACCGAAAAGATCCGCAACAGCCTTTCTTCTCGATATTCAACATCACTACAACACATGAGTCCCAGGTTTGGGTGCGTTCGAAAGATCCATTGCTGGTTGACCCAGCCAGTGTGGTGGTACCACCTTACTATCCCGATGTTGCTGAGGTTCGCACTGACATTGCTCGGCACCTGTCGAATGTTATGATTATGGATCAGCAGGCTGGTGAGATATTGAAGCAACTGAGAGAGGATGGATTAGAAGATAACACCATCATATTCTTTTACTCTGATCACGGCGATGGTCTTCCATTCGTAAAAAGAGAGATCTATGACCGAGGGACGCATGTTCCTCTGATTATAAAGTTTGGAAAAAACTGGATATCTCTTGGACCATCTCCATCGCGTGGTGTGGTGGATGACCAGTTAATTAGTCTTCTTGATCTCGCGCCTACAATGCTTTCGCTCACAGGTAATAAAATTCCTGACCATCTTCAAGGCCAGGCATTCCTTGGTCCTGAAAAAGCAACTCCGCGAGAATACATTCATGCGGCGCGGGATCGAATGGACTCAGAATACGATCGCGTGAGGGCTATACGCGACAGTCGATTTCTTTACCTGCGAAACTATATGCCCGAAAAACCTTTTTATCAAAATATTGGCTACCGGTTACAACAGCCGATGATGGCGAAGATCCTTCAAATGAAAGAGGAAGGGAAATTGAATAAAGATCAAATGTATTGGTTTCGCGAAACCAAACCAGCGGAGGAGCTTTATGATTGTCAGAATGATCCCTATCAGTTCAACAATCTTGCCGACGATCCAAGGTATAAAGACACGCTAATCAAAATGCGAAAAGCATTTGACGAATGGATGAGCAGAGTAGGGGATCTGAGTGAAATGGAGGAGAGTGCGATGGTAAAGCGGTGGTGGAGCGGTAAGGATCAGGCACCTATAACCGAAAGCCCAAAAATAAAGGCAATAAATAATCGAATTGAATTATCTACCGGCACGGCTGGTGCTTCAATTGGATATAAGTTCAAATGGAAAGATAGTTGGCAGGTGTATACTGGTCCAATAACTACTGGGAGACAAGATTCATTATACGTCGTGGCACAACGTATTGGGTATAGCAAAAGCGATGTAGCGTCGATGAAATTGAACAAATGAGGACAGTCGCAATTTTCATTCTTTGCTTTTTGGTTAGTTCCGCTTGCTTTTCGCAGGAGAAGCCCAATATTATTTTCATAATGGCCGATGACATGGGCTATGGTGATATTGAGCCATTCGGACAACAGCTGATCAAGACTCCCAACCTTGATCGAATGTCCCGCGAAGGCATGAAGCTCACAAATCATTATGCCGGAACTTCGGTTTGTGCTCCTTCGAGATGTGTCCTTATGACGGGTCTGCACACCGGACATGCGGAGATTCGTGGTAACATGCAAAACAAAGACGCTGCGGGTCAGCTTCCCATTTCCGATGCTACGATAACTGTAGCCGAGCTGCTCAAGACTGCTGGCTATGCAACGGGCATGATAGGCAAATGGGGACTCGGTGACATAGGCACAGCCGGTGACCCTACTAAACAAGGCTTTGATTTCTTCTATGGATATACTGATCAGGTGCTGGCACACAATCACTTTCCTGAGTATCTCTGGCGAAACACGGAAAAGGAGATGCTTAACAATAAGGTGAACTATCTGGAAAAATCAGGCTGGCATAAGGGCTTGGGAAGCGTTTCTACTGAAAAGAATGATTTTGCTGATGAGCTGTTTGCCAGGGAAGCCTTAAAATTTATCACGGAGAATCGGAATAACAGATTCTTCCTCTACCTACCTTTTATTATTCCACATGTTAACGATGAAGCTGAGAAAGGCTTTCAATATGAAACACCCTCGCAGCGCGAATACGAGTCCGAGGCCTGGACGAAGGATGAAAAGGATTATGCTGCTTCAATTTCATTTCTCGATGATTACGTTGGAAAAATTCTCGATCACTTGAAATCATTAAGACTCGACAAGAATACGCTTGTAATATTTACGAGTGACAATGGACCTAGAGTTGACAAGCTGCGATTCAAAAGTTCAGGCAAATTCCGCGGGTTCAAGCGTGATCTATACGAGGGTGGAGTCCGGGTACCGTTTATCGCATGGTGGCCAGGCCAGATTAAACCAGGAAGCGTGAGTCACCATATTTCAGGCTTCTGGGATTTCTTGCCAACGGTATGTGTACTGGCCGGTGTTAACGAGCCGTATACGTCGGATGGAATATCCTTGGTGCCAACCTTGACGGGGAAGGGAAAGCAAATGCAGCATGACTATGTCTATTTTGAATTTCATGAAGGTGCTGGATCGCAGGCTGTGCGGCAGGGATATTGGAAGGCAGTTGTAAAGGGAATAAAAACAAAGACTCCGGAACCATTGGAACTTTACGACCTTGAAAAAGACCAGTCGGAAACCACAAACCTTGCAAGCCAATTTCCGGATAAGGTTGCAGAATTGCGGGCGCTCATGGATAAGTCTCACAAGCCCTCAAATGCTTTTCCGTTTTACGTGGAGACGGTTAAATAGTCGTCACCACAGAGGCACGGAGAACACTGAGTTTCACGGAGCAAATCCTCAGTGCAATCCCTGTGTCCTCTGTGTCTCTGTGGTAAAAAAACAAATTTGCAAATCTCACCAATACCCTATACCGAACAGTTTACACGACTACCAACTCATACCTCTGTTCCTTCAACAATTTTCCAAACGCCGTCGAATCTAACTCTTCTGTAAGAACAAACCCTCTGCTTTTGTAAAGATGCGCTGCAGCCGGTAAGCCATCCGTTGTCCATAAGAAAGCACTGCGATATCCTTTGGCATGGAAATAATCCATAAATAAATTCATCAGCTTTCTACCTAAGCCGATCCCTCTGTAGTCAGGATGCAGAATGAAATACCGCAGTTGTGCTGCACTCCCAGGTCGATGCATTAACAGAAGAAAGCCAACCATTTTGTCTTCATGCTCACAAACCCAGACACGGTCTTTTTCAGGATCATACTGCTGATAAAAATCATGCAACCCCGATGCAACGTACGATTCGAATGAGATTCCAAAGCCGTGTTCACGACTGTAAAGAGTGCCATGTAGATAGGTCACATATCCAATATCACCAGGGCGGAGTTCGGTGCGTATGCTGATGTCTGATAGCTGAATGGAATTTTTCATGCTAGCCAATAAAGTGAAATAATACCGTTTAGTCAACGCGATAGAAATCATGTTTGATCGAATTGTGACGATGCTTGACCAACAAGTTTCCCAAAGACCGAACGTTAGGTGGCCTCATTTTAATTTCGTTAGATCATGTAACCAAAAAACAATAGATGGGATAATATCACCGGCGCTGAACAAAATTTGTACAAAAAATTGGTTTGAATACATGCTACGACAGCAATGTGAAAATACTTTACTTGAAATGTTTTGATCCGATTCCAAAAACACAAAAATGCCATGTTACAAGAAGTCCGTCAATCGATACCTAAGGCTTATCGCGATATTGAACGCGCAACAATTTCTTCAGGATTCACCATGCCTTCAGACATGCTCACGTGCTCATTACTGCGCACGCTTGCTTCCAGCAAGCCGGGTGGCAGGTTTCTTGAACTGGGTACTGGAACCGGACTTGCAACGTCATGGATACTGGATGGGATGGATTCATCGTCTACTTTAATTTCGGTTGATAATGATGAAAATGTTCTAAGTATTGCTAAATCGTTTTTATCGAAAGATACACGGTTGCAATTGATTGCGTCGGATGGGGAGGAATGGGTCATGAGCAATAAGGCTGCAAAATTCGATTATATTTTTGCTGATACATGGCATGGAAAATATCTGTTGCTGAATGAAGTACTCGATATGGTGAAGCCCGGCGGATTTTACATAATTGATGATATGATTGAACAACCCAACTGGCCGGATGGTCATCATGAAAAAGCATCAAATCTTCTTAAGTATTTAGATCGCCGAACGGATTTTTACCTCACGAAACAGAGTTGGGCCTCGGGTATTGTAGTCGCAGTAAGACGCACAAATCATCCACCTTCTTGACAGCCTACTACTTACTACTTACCACTCACCACTCGCCGCTCGCCAATTGCTACATAACAAGCTCCATCTTAACATCAGCCGTCTTCA
>JAEZBX010000135.1 GCA_023412765.1 Bacteroidota bacterium | reverse complement strand
ACGGTTTCAAACCGTAAACGACTGACTTGAACTGTAAGAGCCGTATGACGGGAGACTGTCACGTACGGTTCTGTGAGAGCCTGCGGGTGAAACTCCTGTGGTGCTACTCGACATTAATCGTTATCAGTTAATCGTGGGTGTGGGGCCTGGGTGTGCGCTCGAGCCCTTATTGCCTTATCTCTCGTTTGGTAATTTTCATCGTAGAATGTAAGTAGTAAGTAGTAAGTAGTTAGTAGTTAGTAAGTAGTTAGTAGTTAGTGGTAGGAGCGCTTGCCTTTATACCCTATACCCTATACCCTATACCTTACCTATCCCATTTTACAATTTTACAAAAACTGATGTCATTGGCTCGAGCGAACCGGCCCGATGACTATCGGGCACCCTTAAATTAGGGTATGCGCTCCATCAAAGTAACGTTGAACTTCATCGAGTCAACCGATTACCTTTTCCGAGTCGCAAAATCAGTATAGAAATCATCTATCTTTCCAGCAGAAAGACTTCCATTAAAAACGAGCACTTGGTGTTTGAAAGTAACAGAGTCGCCTTTTTTAAGAACGAAATTAAATTGTTCCTTGCCTTCCGTATAAAGGTTGCTTCCAAGCGAGTTAACACCGTACAACCCGTAATCGCGTGCCATCCAATGCGGTGGGTGATTGATATTATCTGGGTGATCAAAAATAATAATGGAAATACTATCGTTGTCGACAATGCCCGATAGTTGCATCCATTTTGCACGTTTGCCCCAGACTGTTGGATAGCCTTCAAGTCCCTCGCTGTTTCGATAATGACCTGTTACATTATGTCGGTCAACGACAGGGCTATCTGACGGCAAAAAATCATTGCCAATAAGTTTTGTCGGTCCGTCGGATGGTATTTCAAGCTCACGCCTTACACGCATTGCAAACATACCTTCCTTTGAGTCCTTAAAAAGTACATCGACTTCCGGTGCTATCAGGGTAGATGTATGAGTGATAGTTCGGCTTTTGTCATCTCCTTCAAAAACATATTGAGTACGTTCTGTTAGAAATAATTCGTCAGTGTCGCTTCGCCATTCTTTCTTAACCTCCAGAACACCTGTCTTCCCCGATTCTATCTTAAGGAATGCCATATGGTTGATTCGTCCATATCTTCCCTTTGAATGCGTTCGCTCTACGGAACTATTCCAAAAGTCTACACCATTCACATCGCCATGATTGAACCAAAGTCCATAATGATGGGGATGATCAAAACGTTCACCTGGATTTGGGTTGAATGGATATCCTCGCGTGATCCTTTTGCCGCTTGCTGTATACAACGGGAACAAAACTGGCTTCCTCAAAATACTGTCAGTGTACAAATAGGAAGTGAACAATTTGTTGTCGATGAATACGTCAAGCCGATTGAGAGAATCATTTTCAATTAGTGACACATAATCGTATGTATTCGTATTCTCCACGCTTGATCGTTGACAAGACAAAATTGTCTGCAAGCAGATCATTACAATGAGAACTTTTCGGAAGGTAGTATTCATAACATATTTAGAAACCATTTTAACGACGGTAACTGAATTCATTTTCCGCACACATGGAAGTCGCAGCACCTGGCGTTATGCCTTTTGCTTTCTGCTTTTAGCTTTGACGTCATTTCCATTTAAACGCAAAATACGAACAGGCCTCGTCGGATACGTTTCGAATACCGTGTTGTAGTTGAGATTCCATTAGATAAAGATCCCCTTCGGAACCTTCGTATATCTTACCGTCTATTGTCATTTCGGTCTTTCCGGAAATAACCAGGATTATTTCCGTTTCGTCATGTGCATGCGGGTCATGGCTTGGCCCTCTGCTATTCAATTGTGTTACATGCATTTCAAATCGTTGCAACATTGCAGTGGGACGATCAAAATATGCGCGCCCGCCACCGCGCGCACTTGGCTTGAAGGAAAGCGAATCAGTGTTCAATAGTAGTGTCCCACCGGAAGTAATACCTCGCTCGATCTCCATTTTTTCTTTAGATCGATATTTTACTACATAATAGGTGAGGTTGGTCTTTCCTACATTTCTAACGGAATGCATTTGCTGAGGCATCAAAAGAATAACACCGCCTGCGCCGAGGATTGCTTTTCGATCTTCCACGCCTACTTCCATCATGCCTTCCTTTACGATAATGCATTCTTCAATATCTTCGTTAGCATGAGCTTTACTTGATTTTGCTCCCGGAAATTGGGTTGTAGCATGAATCTCCAAATAACTAAGGTGGGCAGAAGTTCCTTCTAAAATTTTCCGCGATTGCCGATCGGCACCGGTCTCGACTGGATGCTCCTTCCATTTGTAAACCCCTGATTCAACTGGTTTGAGCTGCGCCATAAGGAGGGATGGTAGATGAAACAAAAAAATAGCTGTCGCAATGCGCATTTGCGTTCTCTTACTGCAAAAGAAAATTTTTCAAATAATATTCAGAACGAACAGAAGGATCAGAATAACGCCAACTGCTGCTTCAATTAATATCCATTTAGTCAGTGTCCGCTTCATTGACTAAATATATACCTTTTAATTTTAAATTATGAATTCTAAATTTTGAATTCTTGGTGACTGCTCAATTCAAAATTTAAAATTCATAATTCACAATTTCATTTAGTGCGCGTGAACTCCCTCCGCCAATTCTTCCAGAAGCTTTTTGTTGAACGCTTCGAGATCCTCTGGCGATCGACTTGAAACCAGACCGTTGTCAACGACGACTTCTTCATCAACCCAGCTTACACCAGCATTAATGAGATCAGTTTTGATGGCAGGGTAGGA
>JAEZBX010000128.1 GCA_023412765.1 Bacteroidota bacterium | reverse complement strand
GATACTCATTGACAAAGAAATATGGAAGAACGGTAAGGGCTAAGGCTAGCAAAACCACGACAGGTGTATATGCTCTGGCGAACCTCCTGATGAAGAGCTCTGTTTTGGCTTTTCTTCCTTGTGCGTTTTGTACAAGGGTCAAAATTCTTGACAAAGAACTATCATCGAATCGCTTTGAGACGCCTAACTCAACAACTGTCGATTCATTGATCATACCAGCCAACACTTTCTCACCTCTGTCGATAAAAGCAGGTTTACTTTCACCAGTCAGGTCGGCGGTATTAAACGAACTGCCTGCACTGATCATTGTTGCATCCAACGGCACGCGCTCACCCGCCCTAACTTGTATTGTTTCGCCGATCTTCACTTCGCCTGGATCAACCGTTACATATTCTCCATTCCGAAAAACTGAAGCGACATCAGGTCTAACATCCAGCAATGCTTTTATATTTCGCTTCGCCTTGTCAACCGCTGCATCCTGAAATAATTCTCCCACCGCATAAAAAAGCATGACGGCCACTCCCTCTGCGTATTCACCAATATAAAATGCACCAATGGTAGCAATACTCATGAGTATAAACTCTGTGAAGATTTGCCCTCGCAACACAAGCTTGATCCCCTTTAATAATATTGGTAATCCTACCGGAGCATAAGCGATTGCAAACCAAACAACTCGGACGATTCCGGTAAACCACTGTAGCTTAAGAAAATGATCCAGTATCAACCCACTTACAAGCAGCAAAGATGAAAAACATACCGCCAGCCAATCGTTCGCTAAGAATTTAACTATGTCGCTCTCCGTCTTTTTGTCTGTTGTCGCACTCGCGTCGGGTGTGGACGCTGAAGGAGGTTTGTGAATAAGATTGGACTTAGGATTCATTAAGCGTCATAAAACATCAGACCGGCCGCAAGGTACAATCTTATTTTGTCGCTGTTAGCAATCAATATGAACGTTCCCCTTATACCTTATTCCCTATTCACTTCTATCCCCTTCGCCAACTTGACAAAGTATGTCTACTTATTTACTCTTCCTTTTGAGAACATAAACCGTCCTGCCGGGTTAGGAGTCTAGGCACATGCTGTCTTCAATAATGCTTCACATCTAAAGAGAATACTATGAGCAAGAAACAGAAGAGCGAAAACTCGGGGAATGGAAAATCTCAGATTATCCCGGCAGGAGAAGGTACAAAGGCGGTAGGTTCTGAAATATTGACCACCAGGCAAGGGCATCCCGTAACTGATAATCAAAACTTGCGCACGGTAGGCAATAGGGGCCCTGCGACACTTGAAAATTATCAGTTCCTGGAAAAAATGTCGCATTTCGATCGTGAGCGTGTACCTGAACGTGTGGTACATGCGCGTGGTGCTGGTGCACATGGATATTTCGAGGCTTATGGAATGGTTGGTGATGAGCCGATTGCAAAATACACCCGTGCTAAGGTTTTTCAGGAGAAAGGAAAACGCACACCGTTGTTTGTCCGATTCTCCACGGTGATACACGGTGGCCATTCACCCGAAACATTGCGCGATCCGCGGGGATTTGCAGTTAAAATGTATACGGAAGACGGAAATTGGGACCTTGTTGGAAATAATCTCAAAATCTTTTTTATAAGAGATGCGATCAAGTTCCCTGATTTCATCCACGCGTTTAAACCTGATCCAGTTACGAACAGGCAGGATGGCGAAAGACAATTTGATTTTGTGAGCAATTCACCTGAAACGCTGCACATGATCACATTTCTTTTTTCACCCTGGGGTATACCTGCAAACTATAGACAAATGCAAGGCTCCGGCGTCAATACATACAAATGGGTAAATGCCGATGGAGAAGCAGTACTGGTGAAATACCATTGGGAACCATTGCAAGGCATCAAGAACCTGACTCAGGCGCAAGCCCAGGAAATTCAGGGAAAGAATTTTAATCACGCAACTCAGGACCTTTACGAAGCCATCGAACGGGGTGACTACCCGCAGTGGGAACTCAATGTCCAGATAATGAGTGACGATGAACATCCTGAACTTGATTTTGATCCTTTAGATGATACGAAACTATGGCCTGTTGATCAGTTCCCCTTCCTGCCAGTGGGTAAAATGACGCTGGACCGAAACCCGATTAATTACTTCGCTGAAGTTGAACAGTCTGCTTTTGGTACAGGTGTTCTTGTTGATGGTCTGGATTTCTCCGATGACAAAATGCTGCAGGGAAGAACGTTCTCTTACTCCGATACACAAAGGTATCGCGTAGGTACAAATTATTTACAACTTCCCATCAATGCACCTAAGAAGGCTGCGGCTACCAACCAAAGGGATGGGCAGATGGCATATCGTCAGGATCTTGTCGAAGGGATAAATCCTCACGTCAACTACGAACCATCATCGCTTGGCGGTTTGAAAGAGGCTCCTAAAGTTCATAAGGATCATACACCGCAGTACAATGCGGCTTTGGTAAGGGAGCGCATCGACCGACAAAATAATTTTAAACAGGCTGGTGAAACATATCGGAATTTTGAAGAATGGGAGAGGGAGGAATTGATCAGTAATCTAGTAAATACATTGGCGCCAGTTCGCAAAGACATCCAGGACAAAATGATCGACCTGTTCACACAATGTGATAAGGATTATGGTCGTAGGGTAGCCGAAGGGTTAGAGATGGCTCGGAAGTCCAGTGCTCATTCAGAACAACCGAGTAGCCAGGCTGTAAAGCAGGCGGAGGAAATGGCAAATGAGGGCAAGCCTTATTGATGCGCATGCTGTGTTCGTGAAGAGTGAAACGAATATCGAATATCGAATATCGAATAACGAATAACGAAGTTAATATGATGGACAGTATCAAAATAAAATTATTCAATGCTGCACGGGCAGGAAACGTTGCAACCTTGAGAGAATTAATTGACCAGCACATCAATGTCAATATTACCGACGAAAGAGGGTATACGCCTCTGATCGTAACTTGTTATAATGGACATTTGGAAGCGGCGAAGGTACTTGTCAACGCGCAAGCGGATGTTAATGCTCAGGATGAAGGTGGTAACAGCGCCTTGATGGGCGTAGCGTTCAAAGGTTATCCGGAAATTGCTGAATTTCTTATTGAAAATGGTGCTGATGTAAATTTGCAACATGGCAACGGTGGTACAGCTTTGATGTTTGCGTCGCTGTTCGGCAGAAATGAGGTATTAAAAATTCTTTTGAAACATGGTGCTGATAGGGGAATCAGGGAACAACGTGGCTTAACAGCGCTCGACTT
Source organism: Bacteroidota bacterium (assembly GCA_023412765.1). Lineage (GTDB taxonomy): Bacteria > Bacteroidota > Bacteroidia > Cytophagales > Cyclobacteriaceae > Chryseolinea. The sequence continues at coordinate 1,327 of JAEZBX010000128.1, read as the reverse complement.
GGCGATTCAACAAGGTAACGTGGAGGGAGCAATGTTGCTGCAGCAGGAATCAAGTATTTTGAGCGACGAAAACGTTTCTTGACAAAATGCTCAGCATTTTATGAAATACAAAGCATCGATCTTCAATTTATTATTGGCGTGCGTGATAATGTCGATCGTTTCATCTTGCGTGAAGCAAGAGGCACCTGCACCGGAAGCATTAACACTTGACGACCCTTTTCCTCAGAGCAATTCGCCGCGCATCGTACAGGATGGAACGCCCAACCTGATTCACGCTGCCAAACTGGTTACTTCGGGAGTGGTGCATGTCAAAACATTATTTCAGGGATCCAACGCGAACAGGTTGATGAGTGAATTATATGGGCAGGAAGGTCCACTGTCTGCAGGATCAGGTTCTGGGGTGATCATTAGCCCCAATGGATATGTTGCGACAAATAACCATGTAGTTGAGAATTCCAATGAGATACAGGTGGTATTGGCTGACCGTCGATCGTACTCTGCCAAATTGATCGGTACGGATCCGACCACTGACATTGCCTTGCTCAAAATCGAAGCAGAAAATTTACCATTTGTCGCCTTGGGAAATTCTGATAGCACACAGATTGGCGAATGGGTACTAGCGGTAGGATATCCATATTCGATGAACACCACTGTAACTGCCGGAATCATCAGTGCGAAAGGTCGAAGTCTCGGCATAATTGGAAGGTCTCTCTCGCGTGGACCCGATGCAGCACAAGCACCCAGTGCAATAGAATCTTTCATACAAACTGATGCGGCTATTAACCCTGGGAATAGTGGAGGTGCCCTGGTGAATATGAATGGCGAGTTAATTGGGATCAACACAGCGATCGCATCCTTGACGGGAAGTTATGCAGGCTATGGATTTGCTGTGCCAGTAAATCTTGCGAAGAAGATTTTGGACGACATCAAGGAGTTTGGTGAGGTAAGACGAGGAATATTGGGGGTATCATTTCCTTCACCGATTGTTGAAGATCAGTTTCTTCAGGAGCAGGGTATCGACCCAGGTACAATTAAAGGCGTCTTCATAACAGGGATTCAGAAAGGCGGCGCAGCAGATGAGGCTGGATTAAAAGAAGGTGATATTATCAAAGCGATCGATAGCGTAGAGGTATTTACATCGGCGGAGTTTACGGAAAGGATTGGACGCCACCGGCCGGGAGATAAGATAAACATTCAATATCTGAGAAAAGACCAAACGCACAACGCTGTGGCTACGCTCAGGGGCATCGAAAAGGAATCAGTGGCAAGCTCAGAGTCGCTCAACGCTATTTATGAACGACTTGGTGCTAAGTTTTCTCCTTTGACT
>JAEZBX010000112.1 GCA_023412765.1 Bacteroidota bacterium | reverse complement strand
TACTGAAATTTTTTCTTCTTATTTGGATTTGAATTTTTCAGAATGTCGATTGCTTCGGTATACGAAAGACTTTGAAATTCATTTTCGGTTACAAATTTCAAACGATCAATAAGTGAAAGTTCGCTGCGCTGATCTTTCGGTTTGTTGGCTTCTTCATCCTGCGCGCGTTTGTTTAAAAATTCCAAATCTTCCTTGCAGTTTTCCAATGCATAACGGACCAGGTACTGGAGAAACTCCTGCGCCAATTTCATGTTATCCTGCAGATCGTAAAATGCCATCTCGGGTTCGATCATCCAAAACTCGGCAAGATGTCGAGTCGTGTTCGAATTTTCTGCTCTGAATGTCGGCCCAAATGTATAGATGTCACTTAGCGCTAACGCGTAAGTCTCACCTTCAAGCTGCCCCGAAACAGTGAGGTTAGTCTCTCGTCCAAAAAAATCTTCTTTAAAATCCACGATGCCTTTATCCGTGCGAGGAGGATTGTTTGGATCAAGCGTTGTAACCCTGAACATAGCTCCCGCACCTTCAGCATCGGATCCTGTTATAACTGGAGTATGGATGTAGAAGAAGCCGCGTTCGTTAAAAAAATTGTGAATAGCAAAAGCCATCGCGTGCCTCACCCGCATTACGGCGCCGAATGTATTTGTTCTTGATCTCAGGTGAGCAATCTCCCGCAGGTACTCAAGACTAGGTTTGTTCTTAAGTTGAAGCGGATATTTTTCTGGGTCGCAGTCGCCAAGAATTTCAAGTTCCTTAACCTTGACTTCCACTGCCTGACCCTTCCCGAGAGAAGCGACCAGCTCACCTTTAATTGACAAGCACGTTCCCGTAGTCAATCTTTTTAAAATCGATTCGTCGATGCTGTTCAGCTCTACGACTGCCTGTAAATTCTGAATTGTAGACCCGTCGTTAATGGAAATAAACTGATTATTGCGGAACGTCCTGATCCAGCCTTGGACAAGAACAACTTGGTTTGCAGGCGAAGAGGAAAGTAATTCCTTGATTTTTGAACGCTTCATTTCCAGAAAATAGTTTGCTCTAATTAACTTTAGGGTATTCGTTTTGGGTTGGCAAAAAACGAAAAAACTTAGCGATTTTCATAACTTCATCTGGAGTTAATGGTTGTTAGGGCGGGAGGTCGGCAAAGTCCCCAATGAGCTGTTTCTAGGGCAGTTGGTTGACCATGAACCTGTGAACAATTTTTTTAACTTTGCTACAAAGTGATATTTGATAAAGATTTCGATACATGCAAAAACTTGGGTTAAGCCAGTCATTACAACAAAAGTTATCACCGCAACAGATTCAGTTCATAAAGCTGTTGCAAGTGCCAACTGCTGAGCTCGACGCCAGAATCGAAGAGGAGCTCGAAGTAAATCCGGCCTTGGAAGAAGGGGATGAGCAGGAACCGGAAAAGCCCGAAGAATCTCCAACCGCAGAAAGCGACTCGGAAGAATATGAGAGCTCGTCAAGCAGCGACGACGATGTAGATATCAAGGACTATCTTCGAGACGACGACTACAGCGGCTATAAAATGCAGGGCGATGGCGACGACGACGAGGATAATCGTGAGATGCCTATCCCTATGTCTTCATCACTTCATGAGCAGTTGATGAATCAACTCGATTTTCTGGGATTGAATGAGCGCGACCTGGCAATAGGAAAGCAATTAGTGGGAAGCATTGAAAGCGATGGCTACATCAGGAGAGATCTTGAAGCAATTGTTAACGATATGGCCTTCTCGCAAGGCATCGAAACTACAGCTGAAGAAGTTGAAGCCGTACTGAAAAGAATTCAGACTTTTGATCCTCCAGGAATAGCGGCCAGAAACCTTCAGGAATGTTTATACCTGCAGCTCGACCGAATGGATAACGGGCACGATATCGATGTGGCAGTCGCCAAGAAAATTATTCTGGAATGCTTTGATGAATTTACAAAGAAGCACTACCAGAAAATTCAAAAGAAGCTCGACACCGAGGACGAAAATTTTGTTCGCGATGCAATCGAGGTGATCATAAAACTAAATCCGAAACCCGGTGGAGGTGGTGGGCCGACTGCGACAAAAAATCAGTACATCATCCCGGACTATATTTTGACCAACAATAACGGCAAACTTGAGCTTGCTCTCAACAGCCGAAATGCTCCCGAACTGCGCATAAGCCGATCCTATACGGATATGTTTAAGGCTTACGACAAGAGCAACAAAAAAGATAAGAAACTCAAGGAGGCCGTAACTTTTGTAAAGCAAAAGCTGGATGCAGCAAAATGGTTCATTGATGCAATCAAACAACGTCAGCATACGTTGCTACGTACCATGAAAGCCATTATTGATTTTCAGTATGAATTTTTCCTGGAAGGTGATGAGACCAAATTGAAGCCGATGATCCTGAAGGATATTGCGACTATGATCAACATGGATATCTCTACAGTATCGCGGGTGGCAAGCAGCAAAGCAATTCAGACTGATTTCGGAATTTATCCTTTAAAGTATTTTTTCTCTGAAGGGATATCTACTGACTCAGGCGAAGAAGTGAGCAGCAGGGAAGTAAAACAGATCATCAAGGACATTATTGAAAGTGAAGACAAGGACAAGCCTTACTCTGACGATAAACTTGAAAAAATATTAAACGACAAAGGCTACAATATAGCGCGAAGGACGGTTGCGAAATATCGGGAGCAATTGAATATTCCCGTGGCGCGGCTTAGAAAGGAGATGTAATCGGTGATGCTGTTAGCTCGAATTATTTCAATACTGTTTCATCCTCTTTTGCTCGCTACTTATCTCTTTGGACTCCTTGCTCTTGTATTCCCAGTTGCACTGGATCCTCTGAAAGAGGAAGGCCAGTTAAATTTCATATTCCTGATTTTTTGTGTGACATTTATTTTTCCTGCCTTGAACGTCGGCATCTTCAGGACTTTTGGATCGATACGGACAATCTCGATGGTGGACCGACACGAGCGGATCATTCCCTTTTCTTTTGTCACTATACTTTACATTGTTGTCACTTACCTGTTCTATAGCCGCACGCGGATAGGTGTGGAGGACAACTTGTTAAAATTCTTAATAATCATCGATGCGCTGGCACTGGTCGGAACGATCGTAACTTACTTTTATAAGATAAGCATACACAGCATTGCCATTTGCGGGTTAATAGGTATATTGTTACCACTAAATAAAATTTCGGAGCAGAATGCGCTGTTTTACCCGACACTTGCAACCATTGTATTGGCCGGGGCTGTGATGTCCGCGCGACTCCAACTCAATGTCCATACGCCGCGGGAAGTTATGTTGGGCGGCATTCTAGGATTTTCGACGAGTTTTATATTGATGTTTTTTCTTTTTTAACGGACTGATGCTTTTTCGGAAAAGGTATAGCTTGTCTGCTGACTTTAAACGCAGAGTAAAGATCAAGAGGAAACCACGCAGTCTTTATAGGATTGTTTTGCGGTTAAGGAGAAACTTCTTTGAAGCCTAAAGAAATTAAGTGCAAGAAAAAACGAACGCTATCTAAAATTTGCAGGCACTTAATTCTGCTATGATGGCTTAATAAATTTCCTGTACCAATCCACTTTTTCTTTTGCTCACCCAAAAGAAAAAGTTCCAAAAAGAAAGGGTGGGTCGAAATATGCTGCACCGCGCATTCGGGGCCACCCCCGCATTCCGACCAGGCCACCGCACCGGCAGAGATCCAACGACGTACATTAACTTGATCCCGTGGCTTTCTTTTCCAGCAAGCCCTAGTTACTTCATGTAGACAGCGTAAAGCGTAGCAATCTTCTCCTTGCTTTGATTTCTTAGGATCAGCGTGTCGCCTGCGAGATCGAAGTTATCTGCTGTCTGTAGCATGTTGAGGAACTCCGTTTCTATATTCATTCCCGGACAAAACATTTTAGTAGTGATCAATTTTGACAGGTTAATATGGTTCTGACCTGCTATCCGGTGAGTTCCCGCAATGGTGTTGCATCCACCGTTGCCTGTAACTCTACTATCAGCTTCTTTTAGAATGAAATGAGGTTCTTTTATAAATGTACTGTCCGCTGCCACTGCTTTGCCATTGACTTCAACGAGCTTCCAATATTTCTCCAGTATATCAAAATTAGCCTTTGTTAAGATGTGTTTGCCAGCATCGCTTCCTCCGACTTTATTGCCTTGAGCATCCAATTGAGTCAAGGTATTTTCTCCCACGAAATATTGCACGGATTCATTTGTGTCTGTTGGAGTCAGTGTAATACTGCTTCCGTTTTTGTTCCATGCGAATTTTCCCCTGCTTTCAGTTGGCTCCTCAGTTTTTCCGATAGAATGGCGTTTTTGTTTGTAGGTCAGGTCGTTGTTCAGTGTGACCGTTGTTTCCAATCCTTCACAATTTTCACAAGGCAGAATTCCGCGATAAGTTCCTTCCCAGTCAAGGGAATTTTCACTGGTGTGAGACAACGTTGTGTTTTCGGTTTCGTTCTTATCGCTTGCCTGGTGACCGGAATTTTGCGTGCCAGTGCAACTGAAGATCACAATGACTACAATAGTAAGGAAGATGCCTTTCATTTTTTCCGAATGTTTTAAAGAACTTGCTCATCAATAAATTTAAACCAACCGCGGCAAATTAAAAACCACCCCGCGGATGGTTGTACGATCGTCGCCCTTGTTGGTGTTCTTCACCAACAAGCGCAGGCACTTCAGGTTCACGTATTCATCCATCTAATAAAGCGAAGCATACTTAAGATTTTTATTTCATAATAGAAAATCAAATATGTAAGCGAGTAGTTTTGTTGGTGAAGAACACCAACAAAGGCTGGTAGCGAAGAACTATACAATAAGGGAAATTTTGGACCAGAAGCCAGACAAGGATTTACACCCTGCATGCGAATTCACTAATGAGCAGGTGAATTAAACTGAAGAGTTCCGTCAGAGGTACCTTTTTACATCCTCTTCGCTTATATCACCTGTGCTCATGATAATGAGGCGCTCAATTACATTTCGTAGTTCACGGACATTACCTGTCCAGTTGTAATTCTTTAACTCGTCGATCGCTTTCGGATCGATATTTTTTTTCTTTGCACCATATTCTTCGGCTATATCCTCCAGAAATTTTTCAGTGAGCTGAGGTATATCGTCCTTTCGCTCGTTCAAAGCCGGTACTTTTATCAGGATGACACTTAGCCGGTGATACAGATCTTCGCGAAATCTATTTTCTTCAATTTCTTTCTTTAAGTCTTTGTTGGTAGCAGCGACGATCCGAACATGGACCGGGATCTCTTTGTCCCCTCCAACCCGGGTAATCTTATTTTCCTGCAGTGCCCTTAACACTTTCGCTTGCGCCGATAAACTCATGTCGCCGATTTCGTCGAGGAACAGTGTACCGCCTTCCGCCAGCTCGAACTTTCCCAACCTTTGCTTAATAGCTGACGTAAATGATCCTTTTTCGTGGCCGAACAATTCGCTCTCGATAAGCTCGGAAGGTATAGCCGCACAGTTGACTTCAACCAACGGACCGTTTGAACGTTTACTGCTCTCGTGTATGGCACGGGCGACCAATTCCTTTCCGGACCCGTTGGGACCCGTTATCAAAACGCGAGCATCTGTGGGGGCAACTTTGTCAATCATTTCTTTGACATGTTGCATGGGCTCCGAGTCGCCAACCATCTCATTTTTCTTTGAGATCTTCTTCTTGAGCGTTTTTGTTTCTCTTTGAAGAACGGATTTGTCCAGTGCATTCCTCAATGTAATTTCAAGCCTGCCCAGGTCAAACGGCTTTTGGAGAAAATCGAAAGCACCTTTTTTCACAGCCTCAACCGCGACGTCGATCGTGCCGTGAGCTGAAATCATTATGAAATTAGTACCGATCTCCGCTTCCTTAGATTTTTCCAACACTTCCATGCCATCCATTTTAGGCATCTTGATATCACACAAGCAGAGATCATACATTCCCTGCTCCAGTTTCTTGAAACCTTCCAGGCCGTCGGGAGCATCATCTACCTCGTGATTCTTTTCCTCGAGGATCTCTTTTAAGATGGATCTGATTTTATTATCGTCTTCTATGATCAGGATTTTGGACATCTTTTACTGGTTAATCGCTAAAAATAATAAACCTGTCAGCTTTCCTTTACTGACAGGCTTAAAAATAAAATGCAAGCTGATAAGCCGGGTTCTGTCCCCGACGAGTCGGGTCCTTATCATTTATCTGGTCAAGCCATCGCTGACTTGATCTATCGGTCTACCCGTCCCGATGATCCCGATAATTCGGGACGATGAACGAGCAGTTCTTTGATCGGGACCTATTTGACCTTTCAACGCGTAAGGTTTACCATGCCTCCATTATCACTAACAGAGCGGTGAGCTCTTACCTCACCTTTTCACCTTTTCCCCGACAAGTCGAGGTAGTTTGTTTTCTGCGGCACTTTCTGTTACCCCGACGTGTCGGGGCACCTTCCCGTTAGGAAGTACGCTGCTCTATGTTGCCCGGACTTTCCTCCCTGCTCCCGCGAAGGTGACAGAGCGATAAGGTCGCTTGCAACTGCAAAGGTAGGTAAAATTTGAACTTCGATGTTGTTACTGAATTCTGCAGACAGTTTTACATTTTACAGCCGATAGCCAGTATGTTTGAAAATGCATAGGTCTCTGCGATCTTTAATTAACCACAATTAAAGTCGTAACCACAAAAACCTATGCAAGAGAAAATTAACGAAAAGACGTTTGAAGGACAATCCATTTATGTTGGGATTGATGTTCACAAGAAAGATTGGAAAGTTACAATCATGACAGCTGAGGTATCGTATAAGACGTTTTCATCCGTTCCAAAAGCGGACAAACTTGGTTCTTATTTGAAAAGCAATTTCCCGGGTGCTACCTATTATAGCGCCTACGAGGCTGGCTTCAGCGGATTTTGGCTTCACAAAGAATTGATAGCTTTAGGGATCAATTCTATTGTTGTCAACCCAGCAGATATCCCGACGACTGATAAAGAGCGTAAACAGAAAGAAGATTTACGCGATAGTCGAAAGATCGCTCAGTCTCTTCGAGCTGGTCAATTGAAGGGAATTTATATTCCTGATGAAGCGACACAAAACGACCGACTGTTGCTTAGAGCAAGACATGCAATGGTTAAGGATTTGAATCGAAGTAAAAATCGGATCAAGTCCATGCTTTTTTTTCTAGGCGTGCCTCTTCCAGACCGATTTTTCGCTCGCGGCTGCGGTTGGTCAAAACCATTTATCAAATGGCTGGAAGAACTTTCGCTGGAATATCCGACAGCAAAGAGCGCCCTGGATGCTCATCTAGATCAAGTTCGTCATTTGAGAAGCAGTGTACTAAAGCTCACTCGGCAGATTAATGAATTATCACGAAGCAATCGCTATAAAGAAAATGCTGCATTGTTGATAAGCATTCCGGGTATTGGAACACTTACAGCAATGATGTTGCTTACCGAGTTAGAAGATATTAAGCGATTCAAAGACTTCGATGAGCTGTGTTCATTTGTTGGCCTTGTGCCCTCAACATCTTCTAGTGGAGAAAATGATATAACCACTGGAATTACACCACGCAGAAACGGACGATTACGCTCAGCTCTTATCGAAAGTGCTTGGGTTGCCATTCGAAATGATCCAGCTTTGCTC
>JAEZBX010000105.1 GCA_023412765.1 Bacteroidota bacterium | reverse complement strand
CATCGTGGGCAGGTATGGCAATCGCATTGCAAAAGGGCAATTTAAATTAGATGGCCAGACCTATACCCTTGCAACGAACAATGGCCCCAATCACCTTCACGGCGGTGTCAAAGGTTTCGACAAGGTTGTATGGCAGGCGGAGGAATCCAGCGGCCCTGAGGGAGCGGTGTTAAAATTAAAATACACAAGTAAAGATATGGAGGAGGGCTACCCCGGAAACCTGGCCACTGAAGTGACCTACACACTTACCAACGATAATGAATTGAAGATAGATTATAAGGCAACAACAGATAAGAAGACCGTTGTTAACCTCACCAATCACAGCTACTTTAACTTATCAGGCAACACAAAGACGGATATTCTGGGGCATGAATTGATGTTGGCGGCGTCAAAATTTGTTCCTGTTGACAAGACTTTGATCCCGACAGGCCAGCTTCAGGATGTCAAGGATACTCCCTTTGATTTCACTAAGCCATTTGCCGTTGGTGCAAGAATAAACGTTAACCATCCACAGTTACAAAGCGGCGGCGGATATGACCATTGCTGGGTATTTGACAGAGTGGGGATTGCTTCACCAGCAGCAACATTATACGATTCTGCAAGCGGCCGATTCATGGAAATGTTTACCACTGAACCAGGAGTTCAGTTCTATTCTGGAAACTTCCTGGATGGTTCCTTGACGGGAAAGTTCAATACAGTTTATAAGAAACGAATGGGACTTTGTCTCGAGACTCAGCATTATCCGGATTCTCCAAACCAACCATCTTTCCCGACTACGGTTCTTAATCCAGGTGAAGTTTATAAATCACAAACTATTTATAGGTTCTCTGTGAAGTAAATGTGGGCCAACTTTCACACCCATTGCGACTACTGTGACGGCAAAGGCCCCATTCAGGCATTTGTAGATGAGGCTAGCCAACTAGGAATGATGAGCCTCGGCTTCTCTTCGCATGCACCGGTTCCGTTCGACACAAAATGGTGTATGAAACAAGAACGATTTGATGAATACACACGTGAAATCCAAACATTAAAGCAAAACGTTAGTCTTGATTTATATACTGGGCTTGAAGTAGATTTTATTCCGAACGTTACATCACCAGATCGCTTCAGGAATGTGGATTATACGATCGGATCAATACATTTCGTTGAACAGCTTCCGGACGGCAGGCACTGGGAAATCGATGGAGCCCATGCGCCATTCCTGGAAGGATTAAAAGAAATTTTTAATAATAATATACAGGCTGCAATTGTCAGATATTTTGAGTTAACCAGGGAGATGGTCTCCACTGCCTGCCCAACGGTTATCGGTCATCTTGATAAGATTAAAATTCAAAATATTGATGGCAAATTTTTTAGCGAAAGTGAGTCATGGTATCAGGATGAAATTAAAAAGACGATCGACCTGATAAGCGAAACGGGTGCAATAGTTGAAGTGAATACACGCGGAATTTATCAGAACAAATCTGAAACTACTTACCCCAGCCCCTGGATATTATCATACCTGCTCAAGAAAAATGTTCCGGTTACGATTAGCAGTGATGCCCATCATCCGAAAGACCTGGTTAATAGATTTTCTGAAACAGCAAACATCCTTCGGAACATAGGCTTCAAAAAACTTTCGATTTTGTCTGAAGGGAAATGGCAACCATTTTCATTTAATGAACATGGCGTTACCAGGTAATTCCAGGATAACGGAATGGCTAAAGCACGTCAATGGTTTTTCATTCGCCATGTATGCCACTGTAATGGCTTTCTGTCTCTACACCTGTGTATATGCCTTTAGAAAAACGTTTGCTGCTGCAACTTTCGACGGAATGTTATTTGCCGGTGTCAGCTATAAGGTGTGGCTTATTACATTCCAGGTGATTGGCTACGCGATCTCCAAATTCGTGGGAATAAAGGTGATTTCGGAATTGAAGGCGTCATCAAGATCATTCGGCATCCTCATCATGATCGCCATCGCCGGAGTTTCCTGGTTCTTTTTCGCTATTGTACCTGCACCTTATAATGTTTTCTTCCTTTTCACAAATGGATTTCCGCTAGGCCTTGTATGGGGAATGATCTTTGGGTATTTGGAAGGCAGGAGATTTACTGAAGTGCTTGGAGCCGGCTTATCAGTCAGTTTTATTTTCTCGGCTGGCGCCGCTAAATCCGTTGGCGGATTTATCATGCGCGATTGGGGTGTTTCAGAATTCTGGATGCCGTTCGTGGCTTGCTGCGTGTTTCTTGCTCCACTCCTGATCTTCCTTTGGTTTTTGGATAAATTACCACCGCCATCCCAACTGGATGAAAAGTTGCGTACGCGTCGCCAGCCGATGGGAGCCAGTGAACGCAGACACTTTGTTCATTCATTCTGGCCAGGAATAATCCTGTTCACGTTATCATATATGTTGTTAACAACCTTCAGGGAATTCCGTGATAATTTTTCCGCTGAAGTCTGGATGTCTCTCGGCTTTGGTGATTCTCCTGAAATATTCACTGCAACAGAGACACCGGTGTCGATAGCAATACTGGTAGTAATGGGAAGCCTTATGCTTATCAAGAACAATCAAACTGCTTTCATGATAAATCACGTGATCATATTTTTCGGCATGATCGTTATTGGGGTCAGTACGTTTCTGTTTCAGAACGAACTTATCAGTCCGCCACTATGGATGATTCTCATCGGGATGGGTCTTTACCTGGGCTACATTCCATTCAACAGCATATTTTTTGATCGTATGCTCGCCGCGTTCAAGTACGTCGGCACTGTTGGATTCCTGATTTATATCGCCGATGCCTTTGGATATGTAGGCAGCATCGGTGTATTATTCTTCAAGGAGTTTGGATATGCCCAACTCAGCTGGGTGGATTTCTTTCTCATCTCGGGTTATGTCATTTCGATTTCGGGCGCATTTTTCATCGGCGCATCAATGCTATACTTCCATAGAAGGCACAAGCAATGGGAGAAGAATAACGAAAGCTTCCAGTCAGTATGGAATGATCAAGAGGTGTCAACTTTGCCTAAAAGCCAATAATGGCACTTTGTTGTGAAATGCCATCTGTCGAGTCACACTCCTGTTGAAGAGCCTTTCGTAAAATGTCAGATCATGAGTAAACATTGCCAGTAAATCTGCCTTTGATTCAGTGATATAATAATCTATTGCCTCATCAATGTCTTTGTTAACAATGACTTTTGCAACGACGTTTTCAAGTCCCGTCTTTGAAATACTGGCATTAACCTTTTTCTCTAGTGATGCAACCTCCTTCAATGACGGGGTTACGTGCAGAAGGTGCACTTTTGAATTGAACTCTTTTAAGTATGGGCCCAGAATCTCTAACTCATGTTCAACATCGTTAAGGTCCGTGGCATAAACCACTGTCTCAAAGCTGTGGAAGTCACCCAACTCAGGCACGGCCAGCACAGGAATGTGACTTGCTTCTATGACCGACGCTGTGTGGGTTCCCAACACGTATTTCCTCAACCCACGAGCGCCACGTGTTCCCATCACAATTAGGCCAGTACCAAGTCTTTTCGCTTCCTTTATAACCGTGTCGCTAAATGATGCACCACTGACCACCTTGTATTTTATCTGTTGGTTGAGGGTGTGCTTAGCCGAAATCTCTTTGACAAAATCTTCAAGATCCTCATTTGCCGTCTCCATCAACTCTTTCTCGAGCGATATCAACTGCAGACGCATGCTTGCGCGCGTTGGCTGGGTAAGGCTTACAACGTGTAACAGTGTAAGTGTCCCGCCAAGCTTATTGACAATTTTTACAGCGTATTGAACAGCAACTTTGGATAGGTCTGAAAGATCTGTGGGAACTAAAATATTAACCATGGTAGAATTTTGAAATGTGTTGCTAAAATAAGGTTCTTTGAAAACAGATCAATCGAATATTATCATAAACAAGCATTATCATAAATGAATCACACATTTGGCAGCGACAATTATTCTGGTGTGCATCCCGACATCATGGACGCCATCATTCGAGCCAATCGTGGCCACGCAGCTTCTTATGGTGCGGATGAATATACAGCAAAAGCAACTGAAAAATTCAAACAATATTTTGGCGGGGATATCGAAGTCTTTTTCGTGTACAATGGAACGGGCGCCAATGTGTTAGGTTTGAGTAGCCTGACGCGATCCTATCAGGGAATAATATGCTCGGAACTCGCTCATATCCAAGTTGATGAATCAACAGCCACCGAAAAATTCATTGGGTGTCGACAGATCACTTTACCCACAAAGGATGGAAAAATTTATCCGAAAGATATCGAAGCAAAAATTCAACGACTGGACGACCAACACCATCCGCAGGCAAAAGTTATTTCAATCTCTCAACCAACAGAATATGGAACCGTGTATTCCATTGATGAATTGAAGAGTATTTCGTCGATCGCAAAAAAATATAATCTGTACTTCCATATGGATGGTTCACGGATAGCAAATGCAGCAGTAGGTCTAAACAAGAGTTTCAGAGAATTTACCCGGGATGTTGGTGTTGATGTGCTTTCCTTTGGAGGGACGAAAAATGGAATGATGTTCGGTGAAGCGGTTGTCTTCTTTACAAAGGATTTAGCTGTTGATTTCAAGTTTATACGCAAGCAAGGTATGCAGCTGCATTCAAAGATGCGATTCATCGCGGCACAATTTGACGCTATTTTGAGCAATGATTGCTGGAAACGAAATGCAGCGCATGCAAATGAAATGGCGAGATATTTATCAGCAGAATTGCGATCTATACCGGAGGTCGAGATCACACAATCGGTCGACGCAAATGGAGTGTTTGTAAAAATACCTGGTGAAGTAATTGCACGTTTGCAGGAGGAACAATTCTTCTACGTATGGACAGAAAAAATCTCGGAAGCACGGCTCATGTGCTCGTTTGATACAAAGAAAGATGATGTCGAGAAATTCATTAGCAAACTGAAGCAGTTGCTAAGAGAGTCATAGTTTCAGGAATTTGTAGATGCCTTTCAACTTTTGCTTGTCATCATTCAGGCCAATCAAATAATAACCTGTTGCGAGGTCTTTTACTTTTATGCGAAGTGTATTTTCATCGAGAAGGTCTTTCTCCACCCGCATTTCATTTCCGATAATATTGTGCAAGGATACTTTGGCTTCGCTAAGATCCACATTCTCTACACGAACGTGAATAAATTCATCGCCAGCAGGGTTGGGATAGATTTGCACCGACTTGGATAGCTCCATCCGCTCAGGCTGGCCGTAAACATTGCCAGGCGAATCCTGCGCCAGGGCAGAGCTTATGATGGCGGAAAGAATAACAGTAAAGTACAGTGTCCTCATATTGAATTTCTCCCTTCTATTTACGACAACTTTCGCACCAAAGTTTTCAAACTGTATGAAATTTCCGGCGAACTAATGATTAGATGCGGAAAGAGGCCAAAAGGTTTAAAAAGCCTCCCATTTTGTCGGGAAAATTATTTATTCGGTCCGTTTGAACGCTTCAGGCAGGGATTCTATTAGATCCGAGGGAATCATGCTGTTCATCCCCTTTTCGTAGGCCGCGAGATCACCCGCATACCCATGCAAAAAGACCCCCAATTGGGCCGCATGGATAGCCGAATAGCCTTGGGCAAGTAAACTTGTCAGGATACCGGTCAGTACGTCGCCACTGCCCCCTTTTGCCATCCCTGGATTGCCAGATGAGTTAAAATAAACATCTCCTTCAGGCGTCGCGATCGATGTAAAGGCTCCTTTTAAAACTATTACGGATTTTAAATCCTTTGCAAGGCGCTTCTGTTTCTCCATCCGATCAAAATCATTTTTCCAGGGGCCGACCAGCCGTTCGAACTCCTTTGGGTGCGGGGTCAAAATACTTCCCACGGGAACCAGCTGCAGCAATTCTCTATTGGAAGCGAGGATATTTAGTCCATCTGCATCGATTACGGTTGGTACCTTTGTCTGCTCCAACAGGCTCCTTAAAGCCTTGATTGAATCTTTTGCCATACCCAGGCCAGGTCCAATACCGATAACAGTGTAGGGTTCCAGTGTAGGGCAACTGCTGAATATTTCAGCAGTTGGGTCAATGCTTACCATTACCTCAGGTACGGCAGTTTGTATTATTTGATAACCGACTCCGGGAACATGCAAAGTAAGCAACCCAAGCCCTCCTCTTAACGCCGCGCGTGCTGCCAGTATCGCCGCACCCATTTTTCCATAGCTACCAGACACCAACAATGCGTGGCCAAATTTTCCCTTATGATCAAACCTGGAACGAACACGCAAAATCTTGCGCACATTCTTTCGTGTGAGGTAATAGTAGGGTGTCTCAAGCTGCTTTAGAAAATCTTTGTGCAAACCGATATCAAGCGTAACCCAGTTGCCCACATTTTCATGATACTGTGGAAAAAAGAACGCGAGTTTTGGCACTTGAAAAGTTAGCGTGCTCACAGCGTTTACTATTGGCCCTTCTGAAGGGTTGTCCGCCATGAGACCTGAGGGAATATCGATAGCAATTCGCACCGCCTCAAGGTTATTCATGTAAGTGATCACATCTCCGTAAATCCCCGTAGCCGGACGAGAAAGTCCTGAGCCAAACAGCGCGTCGATGACCACTTCAACATTGGCGAATAGCCCATCCGGTACCTTGTCCGTTATTTCAATAACTGTAACTTTTGCAGGTAATCGTTGCAGGTTGGTTTTAAAGTCGTCAGACTCAGAAGTTCCACCCCGCACGACCGACACTTCAACGCTATATCCTCCGTCGACCAACAACCTCGCTATACCAAGCCCATCGCCACCATTGTTTCCGGTTCCACACACAACGCCGAACTTTGTATCCGGATAGTAATGTTGTGTGATCCAGGTGAACGCCGCATGACACGCACTCTCCATTAAATCGATAGAAGCGATAGGCCGATGCTTTATAGTATAAGCATCAAGCTCGCGGATCTGTTTTGATGAGAGTACTTTCATAGATTCAACGATCAACTTCTCCCATTACCACATCAATCGTCCCGATTATAGCAATTAGGTCGGCGATCAGTACGCCCTTTGCTAACTCCTGGAGAACAGAAAGGTTTACGAAGCTGCAAGACCGGCACTTGCATCGGAAAGGGATGTCGCTCCTACCATCAGCACGAAAGAAAAAACCCAGCTCCCCTTTTGGAATTTCTGCTCGTACGTACAGATCCTGAGCCTTCGGACGAATCTTTTTGGGAACCAACGCCTGAGGGTTGAAGTCACGATTTCGCTTGTGATCACCTGTGAGCTTTTCCAGGCATTGTTCAACTATCTTTAGCGACTCGCGAATTTCATCAACTCTGACTTGTGTCCTGTCCCAGCAATCGCCAACGCTTCCCATTTTGCCTTCTCCAATAGGAATCTCGAAATCAAGTTCAGGGTAAACGGAATATCCGTCCACTCTTCGAAGGTCGTAACGCAATCCTGATGCGCGAAGCATTGGTCCTGTTACACCGCAGTTGATAGCGAGGTCCAGAGGCAGGACTCCTACGTTTGCTGTCCGGTGTACAAAGATGGTATTGTCCACCAGCACGTCCGTTAGTTCCTGGACTTTCGGTTTAATGTATTTTACAAACTCCGCGCATCTCTCTTCAAATCCAACGGGCACATCGTAGAACAAACCACCAATCCAGATGTAGTTGTATAGCAATCTCGCACCTGACGCCCATTCCAGCAGGCGTAGGATGTGCTCGCGATCGCGCATGAGCCAGAAAAAGGGAGAGAACGCGCCAATATCCATACCGTATGTTCCGATAGCTATGAAGTGAGAAGCTATGCGGTTGAGCTCTGCGACGAGTACCCGTATATATTCGACACGCTTTGGAATTTGATTCTCAATCCCCAGCATTCGCTCGACTCCCATAGCATATGCATGCTCGCAATTCATCGCTGCAACGTAGTCAAGGCGATCAACGAACGGAATTACCTGGTTGTATGGAAGATTCTCAGCATGTTTTTCAAAGCAACGGTGTAGGTACCCGATATGCGGCACTACTTCTCTCACGATTTCACCATCCATCAGAACCTCTAGTCTGAGTACACCGTGTGTCGAAGGATGTTGGGGACCAAGGTTAATGATCATCTCCTCCGACCGCAGATCTTCAGCCCTGAATTTGTTGGGTTCCGACAGAGCCAGATTCCCCGGATGCGATATATGTTGAACTTGATCCGTTGGCATTCGATATTCCTTATTCGTTATTCGTTATTCGATATTCTTTTCCCTCAATACTCCACCTTAATCCCCCTATAATATTCCTGCTGCTTATAGTCCTTGCGCAACGGATGACCATCCCAGTCAGCGGGCATTAAAATTCTTCGGAGGTCAGGATGATTTTTGAAATTGATCCCATACATATCAAATATTTCTCTCTCTTGCCAGTTCGCGGTCTTCCAGATCGAGGTAACAGAATCTATTTCTGGCTTATCCCTTGGCAGAATTACTTTTATCATGAGATGGAAATTGAAAGGTATCGAATACAGATTATAAGCAACCTCCATAGTACCAGTATCCACACCGTTGTCCAACCCTGTAACGCAGGAAAGCATATCAAAATAAGTTGTGGGATTCTTGTACAAGGTTTCCATCACCCTAAAAAGATCTTCCCTCGAAACTTTGATCGCCGTTGGGGTACAGGAATCATCCGCAACCGGAGGTGTAGAACAGAGAGGAGAAATAATCGACAGGAAAGGTTCAGACATGCGCTTCGATGTTTTCTTTCTGTAATAGACCTTCAATAGCTTTTGGAGCCATTAAAGTTTCGTTTCGGATCTTCTCTTGTAGCTTCAGGAAACCGCCGATGAGGGCTTCAGGCCGCGGGGGACAACCCGGCACATACACGTCAACAGGTATGATTCGGTCAACTCCTTTTACAACATGATAGCCATGTTGCCAATATGGTCCTCCACAATTGGAACAGGAACCCATGGAAACCACGTAGCGGGGTTCTGCCATTTGTTCATACAGTCGTTTAATGCGATCCGCCATCTTAAATGTTACTGTGCCTGCGACAATCATTACATCAGCCTGCCTTGGACTGGCCCGAGGAGCCATTCCAAATCGATCCATATCGTACACGGTAGTTCCAGTGCTCATGAATTCAATCGCACAGCATGCTAAACCAAACGTCATCGGAAACATGGACGAGAGTCTTGCCCAGTTAAGCAAGTCATCCAGCCGCGTAACTATTACTCCCCCCTGCTCAAAGCGCTGATCTAATAAACCCATGATGTTATATTAAGAATGTTTTTGAGTCTTATACTTTTCGTTTAATGCGTCGTAATGTGATTTTGGAACAGGCGACGAAAACTCCGTTGGTTTCGGGTTGGGCTTTACCCAATCGAGGTGACCGTTTTTCCATGCATAAGCAAGGCCTAAGGCCAGGACCAAAATAAACACCACCATTTCTATTAACGAAAACCATCCCCAGGCTCCCGAAGTTTCTCTTATCAATTCTTTGTTCGCAAAAACAGTTGACCATGGATATAGAAAGACAATTTCCACCTCGAACAAAAGGAATATTTGGGCTATAATATAAAAACGGATGTTGAACTGCGGCCAAGAGGACCCGATAGCTTCCTCACCGCTTTCATAAGTAGAAAGTTTCTCTGGATTAGGTCGATGAGGACGGATTAATCTCGAAACAAACAGCGTAACAACGATGAAAATAATTCCTACTATGATGAATAACAGAACCTCGCCAAAGGCAGAAAAGTAATTTTCTTCGCGCATGCGGCGAAGATAGGGAAAAGTTTCAGGTTTGAAGTTTAGGGTTTAAAGTTAGCCGGCTGCCCTATTTGTGCACAAAAGTATTCCTGTACAATGACCTCAACAGAACGACTTACGAGCCAAACCTCAAACCTCAAACTTCAAACCTGAAACTCAAGTCATTTCCACGCAGCGATGATAACTCCCATAACTGTTAGCGAAACAATACTGTACCCTACATTGATAAGAAATAATTTAAATGATCGCCTTTCGAACAAATAATGCGTTCCTACAAAAGTTGCTACCCATCCAAATCCCGCAAGGAAACCCCAAAGGGCACCCATGGTGGGATTGTTCTCGGGTCCCATAAACATGGCCAGGTTTATGGCCGCAATCAGTGCAAGAAAAAAAGCCAGGCCAAAGATTTTAACCATGTTGCCACCTTTCAGACTTTCTTCTGTAAATCCATTTTCTTGCATCCATGCTTTGCCAAACACAGCAGGCGAGTACCACAGGCCTCCGATTAGAAATGTCGAAAGCGCAGCGACTAGTAGGGCGAAATAATTCAGTTGAACGTCCATGGTTTAAGGTTTAAGGTTTAAAGTTTAAAGTTTAAAGTTTAAAGTTTAAGGTTTGAGGTTTGAGGTTTGAGGTTTGAGGTTGAACGTGAGATTTAAAATGCGAACTTTATGAATACAATTTCTGCTTAGCGTACCGAAGCGGAAAAATTTCGTACTCAAGCAACGGAATGTCTGAATCCGACAACGCATATTTGCCCCCGGTAAAGCTGAACGACAATCTCATACGGTTGATCGGGATTCCACTCTTTGGAATCTCAATACCGAACCTGACTGGCCTGTTTGGCAACCTGACTTTTTCCGATCCTATTTATTGGCTTGGCTATCTATACTTTATTGCACTTGCTGCATTGATCTGGCAAGGCAATCGCTATTTGCTTTTCAGAACCCGAAGTCGTTTCACCTGGTTTGACAGACCGGTGGAGAAACTAATCCTGCTTTTTTTAAACAATATTTTTTATACCTCACCCCTTACCGTTGCATGGCTTTGCGTTTGGTATCAATGGGCAGGATTCGAAGAAATAAAATGGGATACTATTCTGGTAGTGGCACTCGTGAACGTGATATGCGTGCTCTTCGTGACCCATGTGTACGAGACCGTGTTCATGATGAAGGAACAGGAAAATGAACAAGTAAAAAACGCAGAACTCTTAAGAGCAAAAGCTGAGGCAGAATTAAATGCTTTGAAGAATCAAATCGATCCTCACTTTATGTTTAACTCTCTTAACACTCTTTCATATCTCATCACAAGCGATGTTGGCAAGGCTTCGATTTTTACCGAAAATCTCGCTGAGGTGTATAGATATATTTTAAGCCAGAAGGAACATAGCCTCGTCGTCCTCGAAGACGAGTTAAGCTTTACCCAAAAATACACAGACCTGCTCCACCTCCGTTTCGGAAATGCTCTCAACATCACAAAGAATTTTAACGGATCTACAGAAAAAAAATTTTTGATTCCACCAACCTCTGTCTTTGTGGCATTTGAAAATGCTGTAAAACACAATGAACTGAGTGAGCAAAAGCCACTTTGTATTGAGATGGAAGTGCGCGATGGGAATCTGATTATCACTAATACCATACAGCGGCGGAAAGCGATTCAACACTCCTCGAAAATAGGACTAAAAAATCTCGAAGACCGATTTCGAATTGTGACAGGCAAAGGGATAACAGCCGATGAGAAAAAAAATAAATTTGTTATTGGCTTCCCGTTGATTCCCATTAATTCGTGACGATGCGTGTTTTAATAATCGAAGATGAATTGCCTGCTCGCGCAAAACTTGAGGACATCCTCAAAACAGTTTATCCTGATACCACTATTTTAGCCTGCCTCGGAAGCGTAAAAGATACGCTCGAATGGCTATCTGAAAATGGGGAGCCGGACATAGCCTTTGTCGACATTCAACTTTCGGACGACCATTCTTTTGAAATTTTTCGAAAGCACCCAGTCAGTTTTCCTGTAATATTTACAACTGCGTATGACAAATACATTTTAGAAAGTTTCGAATTTAATTCCATCGACTATTTGCTGAAGCCCATTACTGAAGCGCGCGTAAAACTTTCAATTGAAAAGCTAAAGATGTTAGAAAAGCATTTTCTGCAGGGGAATATAAATAAGCTTGTCAACAATCAGCGGCCGACAAATAGAATCGTTGGAAAAAAGGGAACTGAATTTGTCGCAATGGAATTGGAAGATGCGGCTTATTTTTTTACCGAACATAAAGTTGTATTCGTCCGGGATTTTTCCGGTCGACAACTAATTGTCGACAAGACGCTGACAGAAATTGAGGAAAGTATTGACGGAGAAAAATTTTTTCGCCTCAATAGAAAATTTATCGCGCAGCACAAGGCAATTGAAAAATTTAAACCCGACAATGGTAAAATCAAAATCTATTTAAAGCCTGAAATGAAGGAAGATGTTCATGTGAGCAAAGAAACTGCGCCGGAGTTTCGGGAATGGATCGCAGGGAGTCGGTAAACGGTGCCCGATAGATATCGGGCCGGTACGCTCGATTGAAGTTCAGCGTTACTATTATATGGCGAATACCTAAATCTAAAGGTAATCGGTCGGATCGATTGAAATTCAGCGTTACTATGATCGAGCTCATACTCAATGCTAATGGTAATCGGTACCCCATAGCTATCTGATAGCCATCGGGTCGGTCGGATCGATGGAAGTTCGCAAGATATCCAATCGAGCGCACACCCAGGCCCCACACCCACGATTAACTATTAACTATTAATGTCGAGTAGCACCACAGGAGTTTCACCCGCAGGCTCTCACAGAACCGTACGTGACAGTCTCCCGTCATACGGCTCTTACAGTTCAAGTCAGTCGTTTACGGTTTGAAACCGTAT
>JAEZBX010000103.1 GCA_023412765.1 Bacteroidota bacterium | reverse complement strand
ATACGGTTTCAAACCGTAAACGACTGACTTGAACTGTAAGAGCCGTATGACGGGAGACTGTCACGTACGGTTCTGTGAGAGCCTGCGGGTGAAACTCCTGTGGTGCTACTCGACATTAATAGTTAATTGTTAATGGTTAATCGTAGTGCGGGCGAGAGTTTGGGTGTGCGCCAGATCTTAATGTGTACAAACTGATCGAATTACGTCAGCAATGTTAAACATGCAGTCCACTGATAACTATTAACGGATAACGAATAACGAATCAATAACGAATTGTCAACGCCGCACTTTTTCTTTAGTTTTGCGCATTGAGGAATTAAATGGCACAAAACACATATAAGTCAAATACTTTTAGAAAGCCAGAGAAAGAAAAGAAGGGTAAGTCATCCTCCAAATTCAAGTTCACCTTTTATAAGGACCCACGCCTGAAGCTTGCGCTTGGATTTTTTTTAATGATCGTTGGACTTTATCTTTTTTTGGCTATGCTTTCGTACCTGTTCACATGGCGTGCAGACGAAAGTGTTGTTCAGGCAATGCGTGACACTTCTCTGTCGGAATCAGGACACGAAGTCGAAAACTGGCTAGGCCTCTATGGTGCAGTGGTCTCCCACTACATGATCTTCCGATGGTTTGGTATCGCGGCGTTCTTTATCCCTCCAGTGTTGTTCTTTTTCGGTTTTAAGATCGTCTTCGACCGTGAATTACTACGACTCTTTTCATTCACTGTCTTTTCTGTATTCTCCGGATTGTGGTTGAGCCTATTGTTGGGCTATATGACGATGATTAGCGAAGGGACGAGCGAATGGAGTTTTCTCGGTGGCGGACTGGGATACAACCTGGCTATGTTAAGCAATGGCCTTTTCGGGTGGGGAACATTTCTGATCCTAATCCTATCCCTTTTCATTTTTATAGTATTCTACTTCAACGTCACATCCATTCCGCTTTTTGTCCATGATCCTAAGCCGATGGGTAACGATGCTATCCTCCAGGATGATAAAGACGAAAGTGATTCTCTATTTTCCTCGTACACAGACGATGAAGACAAATGGACAGAAAAACTGGAGGTAAAAACCAACGATGTGGCTGAAGCTCTTCCTGTAGAAGCAAAAGCGGTGAAGGAACCTGTCAAAGAGTTGGTCAAGCCTTTGCAAGAATTAAAGATCGAAATTCCAAAACCTGCTGTAAAGGTAGAGCCGGTGAAAAAGGAGGCCAAACAAGAGCTGCTTTTCACCATTGAAGAAAATCTGGAAACTGAAAAATTGGCTGAGCAATTGGTGGAAGAGCAGGGGCTTTATGATCCAACGTTAGATCTAAGTGGTTATCGGTTTCCACCACTGGAACTCCTCAACGAGTATGATACCGGTAAAGCTGGTGTCACGCAAGACGAACTCAACCAAAATAAAGATCGCATCGTCGCCACGCTTGTAAATTTCAAGATTGGTATTCAAAGTATCAAAGCGACTATAGGTCCCACGGTAACATTATACGAAATAGTACCTGATGCTGGTATTAAGATCTCGCGCATAAAGAACCTGGAAGATGACATCGCACTAAGCTTGGCAGCACTTGGTATTAGGATTATCGCACCTATTCCCGGGAAAGGTACAATTGGTATTGAGGTTCCGAATAAAAATCGCGAGATGGTAAGCATCAGGTCCGTGTTCTCTACTCAGAGTTTTGCAAAAACGGACAAAGAATTACCAATCGCTCTCGGAAAAACCATTTCTAATGAAGTGATGGTGATTGACCTCGCCAAGATGCCTCACTTGCTAGTGGCAGGAGCAACAGGGCAGGGAAAGTCGGTTGGGCTCAACGTCATACTCACTTCTTTAATTTATAAACGACATCCTTCTCAACTGAAGTTTGTTCTGGTCGACCCGAAAAAGGTCGAAATGTCGTTGTATTCCACATTGGAAAGGCATTACCTGGCCAAGCTTCCAAACAGCGAAGAAGCGATTATAACGGATACACGAAAAGTGGTTCACACTTTGAATTCGCTTTGTATCGAGATGGAAAATCGATACGAGATTTTGAAGGATGCAGGTGCAAGAAATCTAAAAGAGTACAACGCCAAATTTGTGTCCCGCAAGCTTAATCCAAAAGAAGGCCACCGCTTCTTGCCATACATTGTTCTGGTGATAGATGAGTTGGCCGACCTGATGATGACGGCTGGGAAAGAGGTTGAAACGCCAATTGCGCGGCTTGCCCAGTTGGCAAGGGCAATTGGGATCCACCTGGTAGTTGCTACGCAACGCCCTTCCGTAAACGTTATAACAGGTGTGATTAAGGCGAACTTCCCAGCACGTCTTTCATTCCGGGTTACCTCGAAAGTGGATTCACGGACTATTCTCGATACAGGCGGTGCTGATCAGTTAGTTGGCCAGGGAGATATGCTCCTTTCGTCGGGCTCAGACATCATTCGACTCCAATGTCCGTTTGTAGATACGCCGGAAATTGAAAAAGTTTGTGATTTCATTGGGTCTCAGCGGGGATACGATTCTGCTTATATGCTTCCTGAATATGAGGGCGATGATGAGACTGGTCCATCAAGCGTCGACCTGTCTGACCGAGATGCGTTGTTCGAGGAGGCAGCCAAGCTAATAGTAATGCATCAGCAGGGAAGTACCTCACTGATCCAACGAAAGCTAAAACTTGGCTACAATCGGGCGGGGAGATTGATAGATCAATTGGAGGCAGCAGGCGTCGTAGGTCCATTCGAAGGCAGCAAAGCCCGGGAGGTGTTGATCAAGGATGAGCTGAGTTTGGAACAATTATTGACTGCACTACGAGAAAAACATAGTCAGTTTTGACTTTGTCCCCTATTTTTAAGTTACTTACTGAATGAAAAATTTACTAACGGTTTCCCTGGCAATTCTGACCATTATTTCTGCGAGCGCTCAATACGATCCCAAAGCTTTGGAAGTTCTGGACGCAATGGGCGAAAAATACAAATCTTTGCCATCTTACGAATTGAACTTCTCTTTTACTCAAACCAATGATGTCGAGAAAGTCAACGAAGAATTTAAGGGCAAACTTTCTGTAAAGGACGAGAAGTTTCACATGGTTTTACCTGAGCAGGAGGTCATAAATAACGGCGCCACGGTATGGACTTATCTGCCGGAAGCAAAGGAAGTGAACATCGATAATTATGATCCCAACTCGGACGATATAAATCCTTTTAAGATCTACGAGATTTATAAGAAGAACTTTAAGTACTTATACCTACAGGAAAAATCAGAAGGTGGTGTACTCTGCGACGAGATTGATCTTGTTCCAGAAAAGAAGGATGCCCAATATTTCAAGATCAAGATGTTTATCAGCAAAAAGGACAGGACGATAAAAGGACTTACAATGTTTGATAAGGGTGGAAACCGCTTTAAGTACTCCGTTACCAAGTTTACGCCGAACTCTAAGGTTGAGGATTCTTACTTCACGTTTGATCCAAAAAAGTATCCTGGGGTTGAAGTTATCGACCTTCGGTGAGCCGTTGTTCGTTAATCGTTATTCGTTCGCTCGATTATGGTTACCCGTACTTCCATATGCGAAAAAGAGTTATTTAATGGATACGTTTACCGTTCATTTAACATCTACTAATTCGTAATTCGCACAGAAAAATTAGAATGTTCCGGATAACGATTAACAAATAACGGATAACTAATAACGAATAACGATTAAAGAATAACGAATACCGAAGTAAGATGACGAGGGAACAGCTCTTCAAACAAATCCAAAAGAAAAATTCCTGCCTTTGTATTGGTCTTGATACCGACCTCAATAAAATTCCAAAGCATTTAACTTCATCCAGCGATCCGATATTTGAATTCAATAAGCAAATCATTGATGCGACGCATAGTTACTGTGTAGCATACAAACCAAACGTTGCTTTCTATGAGGCTCTTGGACCAAGAGGATGGGAAAGTCTGCAACGGACACTTGATTATATTCCAGACGATATTTTCACAATTGCAGATGCCAAGCGCGGCGATATAGGGAATACCTCGGCATTATACGCTCAGGCTTTTTTTAAAGAAATGAATTTTCATTCCATTACAGTAGCACCGTATATGGGAGAAGATTCAGTGAAACCATTCCTGCTCAAGGGGAAATGGGTAATCCTATTGGCACATACCTCTAACCCGGGAAGCAACGACTTCCAAACAATGGAGCTGGTTTCAGGACGCACATTATACGAAGAGGTGATCGTAAGGTCACAGGCGTGGGCGACGCCCGATGAGCTAATGTATGTTGTTGGAGCAACCCATCCGGAAAAAATGCGACATATCCGTGCACTGGCCCCCGAACATTTTTTCCTGGTACCAGGAGTGGGGGCACAGGGCGGAGATTTGGATCTGATCATGCAACATGGGATGAACAAGGAATGCGGATTGCTAATAAATGCTGCGAGATCAATCATCTACGCCTCTTCTGACAAGGATTTTGCTAAACAAGCTGCCTTCGAGGCCTCAAAACTTCAGAAGCAGATGACACCCCATCTAACACGCTTAAACTCTTAATGTCAGAGAGCAGTCCCCTTCACCGCGCACAACGTCAACACTTCGCACCCCAACACCTCAACACGCTCTTGATTTTAGATTTACAAAATCGTAAATCGTAGATCAATACCGTTAACTGTTAATTTTTACCTCCGATGTCTGAAGCATTCCTCCACTATCTGTGGCAATTCCAGTATTTTAATAAAAATGAATTGCAAACCACTTCCGGTGATCTCATTGAGGTCTACAATCCAGGAATTCGAAACTCGCACGCTGGCCCTGATTTCCAAAATGCACGCATAAAGATTGGAGGCATGGAATGGATCGGAAGCGCTGAGATTCACATTCTCGCATCTGGGTGGATGGACCATAAACACGACCGGGATCCGGCATACGACAATGTGATTCTTCATATCGTATGGGATAACGACATGGCTATCCGTAGAACGGATGGGTCGTTATTGCCTACAGTTGTGTTGGCAAATCGTGTAGATCCAAAATGTTTCATGGATTACCAACGATTGGTTAACAGTCCCGAGGAAATTCCATGCGCTCATAATATCCCAAACGTAAATGACATTGTGAAGCTTTCAATGCTCGACAGAGTTGTCATTGAAAGGCTTGAAACCAAATCTTTACGAATCCTTGAAATACTGGAAAAAAGTCGTAATGATTGGGAAGAGACATGCTTTCAAGCGTTGGCCAGAAGTTTCGGTTATAAAATAAATGCTGATCCATTTCAGCAGCTAGCTCGTCTGTTGCCTTACAAAGTCTTAAGAAAACATTCCGATAAGTTGTTGCATGTAGAAGCACTATTGTTTGGTCAGGCGGGCTTTCTTGAAGAAGATCTTGAAAACGATTATTACCGATTGCTTAAAAGAGAGTACAACTTGCTCAGACAGAAGTATAATTTGTCGGAGCGGAGACTAAACAAAGTGCAGTGGAAATTTCTGAGACTCCGTCCGGCAAATTTTCCGACGGTACGGTTGGCTGAATTTGCCGCTTTAGTTTTTTCCAGACCTTTTCTGTTTTCTGCCATAATGGAGGCTAAGACCTACAAGGAATTGGAAAACTTGTTCGCGGTGAGCCAGTCGGAATACTGGAGCAAACATTACACTTTTGCAACGGCAACTCGCGAGCATGTAAACGGACTAGGTACGTCCAGCATCGGCACAATTGTTATTAATGCCGTCGCACCTTTGTTGGTTGCTTATGGTAAGTCAAAGGGTGACCAGCAGTATATTGATCGGGCTGTTATAATCTTGCAACAGACGCCAGGTGAAGCAAATACCATAGTTTCTCAATGGAAAAATCTTGGTATGAGGAGCAAAACCGCTTTCGACTCACAGGCACTCCTTGAGCTGCAAACTAGTTATTGCAGTAAGCGCAGGTGCCTTGACTGCAGCATTGGTACTTCATTGATTGGTGGTCGTGTGTAGAGCCGGTTGTCAACCCACTTTTACATTTTACAGCCGATAGCTTCGGTTGAACATTTTACATTTTGCGGTTTATAAAGAAAATTTCCAATGTAAGATTTTCAATTTCCAATGTAAAATTAAAACCTGTTCCAGTGTATTAGAGCGTAGATGGCAATTCTTTGGTGTCTTCCTTAGCGTGCTTTGCAAATTAATTTTTTACTTTATGGACACACTTAATGAATGCGGCCATAATGAACATAGTAGCCGGTATTGCAAACGTCGCCCTTATCGCATACATATCGTACCGGCTATGGCAGCGAGATAGCTCAGCTCTGAAACCAATTTATTGGTATGCACTTTCCCTCAAGTTGGTATCAGGAATTGTATTGGGTCTGCTGTACATCTATTACTACAGTGGCGGTGACACCTTCAATTATTTTAATGATGGCGTTAAACTGTCAAATCTTGCGCGACAGGATCCCTCATCTTACATACGATTCCTTTGGACTGGAGATGAATCTTTTTCCATTTGGACGGAATTGATTTACAAACAACCGCGTGCAATGTTTCTTTCAAAAGTGACGAGCATTTTCTGTATCCTCACTGCGGATAGCTATTGGGTTACTTCCTTGTATTTTTCGTTGATCAGCTTCGTTTTCTCATGGATGCTTGCCAAGAAAATATTGCTACTTAATCCAAATTCAACGTTTGCAGTAGCTGTATCCTTTTTGTTTTTTCCGTCGGTTGTCTTCTGGACTTCCGGACTTATCAAAGAGAGTCTGGCGATGGCATCCTTGTACTTCCTCTGTTTTGTATTTTTGAAAGTCTGGCTGAGGGAAAAGCTACGTTATCCCGAATGGGTAACAACTACCTTAGCTGCCTGGGTTCTGTGGAATCTTAAGTATTACTACCTCGGACTTTTGTTGCCCATCGTGATAACAACATGGGTAGCACAATGGATTTTTTCCAGAATGAGGTTGAAAAGTTTATTCTTAAAAATCATGTTGTGGTGTTTTATTTTTATTGCGCCATTACTCTTGGTTACGTCATTGCATCCAAACTTTTATCCCCAAAGATTTTTGGAAGTGGTGGTTTCAAGTTATAACGAATTCCAAGCCATTTCTGAACCCAACGATGTAATACATTATAGTACCTTGAAACCGACTATAACAGGATTTGCTAGGAACGTCCCGCTGGCAATTATCTCCGGGCTTTATCGACCCACTTTTATCGACGCGGATTCAGTGTTACAGTTTTTAAGCGCCGCGGAAAACCTTATCCTCTTGATTCTTACTATTGCTGCTTTAACACGAGCCAAAGAATTGATCAACAGTAAACATCGGTTGCTCCTCTTTTCTTTGTTCATTTATGTTCTCACACTTTCTACCTTCCTTGCATTATCAACTCCAAATTTCGGAACGTTGTCACGATTCAGGGTAGGCTTTCTTCCCTTTTTCGTGTTCTTAATTGTGGTGGCGAATCCACTGGTTACAAGGCTTGTAAGAGCAAAGTGACCATCGCTTCTTGTTCCGTAGAAAGGGGCAATTTACCTTTGGGGCAAACGCAAAGTGCAAAAATGGAAAATCCGGTAATTATTTTAGGGGCCAGCTATCTGGGCAGACAAGCAAAGGATATTCTTGAGGGCAACGGAAATGTTGTCTATGGATTTCTTGACGATAATAAAAACCTTCATCATACCGAAATTGACAATGCCTCGGTTTTAGGAAGCACCGACGATGAAACATTCTTAAAACTGATTGGGAAAAAATGTGATGTTTTTG
Organism: Bacteroidota bacterium; assembly: GCA_023412765.1. Taxonomy (GTDB): domain Bacteria; phylum Bacteroidota; class Bacteroidia; order Cytophagales; family Cyclobacteriaceae; genus Chryseolinea. The sequence continues at coordinate 10,967 of JAEZBX010000103.1, read as the reverse complement.
TTGCTATGGATGAAAACAAAGTTCGCAAAAACCTTGTGGTTATGTTGAACGAGGAGTACAAAGTTCAGCCTGTAAATGTTATTCCAACTTCTGCAAATATTCCTGCATCAACCGATATGGGACACGGAAATTTTATTCATCACGGCGTCGTCTTTGGTCCCGGATCAAGCATTGGGAATCATTGCATCCTGCAGACCAACGTTATAATTGGAACCGAAACAAAGTTGGGGAATTTTGTACAAGTTGGATCAGGCAGTGTAATTAATTCGGGAAGCGAAATTGAGGATGAAGTATTTATTGGCTCTGGTGTAATTATCGTTGGTGGAATCACCATCGGCAAGGGTGCGCGTGTAGGGGCTGGGTCGGTTGTAGTGGCGCCTGTGAAGGCCGGGGAGACGGTGTTTGGAAATCCTGCCACTGCTGTGAGAAGTTAATCGTTATTTGTTATTACTTAATAGTTCGCTCGAGTCCGGACGGTGCTTAATTTCTAGAATGGCAAATTCAGGAAGCCTAACTGTACTAAGATTTTTGCAAATTTACGTACGTCTGAAATGCACGTAACCCGCAAAGATATGCTTCCCTTCTGTCCTTCATACTTTTTAGATACCAGACTATTAACTAATAACTATTAACCATTAACTAGGTGCAGAGAATATCCGAAACTGATCTAATCCTCAACAGCGATGGCAGCGTGTACCATCTTAATCTGTTGACAGAACATGTTAGCGATACCGTTATAACTGTTGGGGATCCTGACCGGGTTGATATGGTGAGTCAATACTTCGACCGAGTTGACTTTAAGATTCGAAAACGGGAATTCGTGACGCATGGTGGAGTTCTTCGGGGAAAGAGAATAATGGTGGTCAGCACAGGAATGGGCACAGATAATATTGAAATCTTTTTCACGGAGTTGGATGCTTTGGTTAACGTAAACTTGAAATCAAGAACGATTAAGAGCCGACAAAAAAAGCTGAAAATAATTCGCATTGGCACATCAGGTTCTTTCCAGAAGGATGTGCCGGTGGATTCTCATGTTGTAACCGATTACGCCATTGGATTAGATACCCTGATGCAGTTCTACAAGTTCAGAATGAATTGGGTCGAAAAGCAGATTTCACGTGAAGTTATGCGTAGGGCGCGTCTGGAATATATGCCTTACGTTGCGAAAGCCTCGCAATCTCTCATGCAGCGAATTGGCCATGATATGATTACGGGAAACACGCTTACCACCCCCGGATTTTTCGCCCCTCAGGGCCGTAACGTACGGGTATCGCCCAAATACCCTAAAATGTTAAATAGTCTGGCGGCAGAAGGGAATAAAAAGCATGGTTTGCGACTTGTGAACTTTGAGATGGAAACAGCCGGCTACTATGCTATGGCCAGGCTCCTCAATCACGACACTTTGAGCGTCAGTGCCATTGTGGCCGATCGGGTCAGACGGGAATTTTCTAAAGATCCCTACAAAACAATAGATTCCCTGATCAGGAAAGTTTTAGGACGGATTTAGCCTTTCAAAACCCTAAAACAGGGCCGAAAACGGTATAATTGGATGCTGTTTGCAATCAGGCGTTTACCGAACTATCCATACGCATAATATGTTTTCCAGCAGCGTAAGGCTCGTTGTTATAGAAACCTGAAAGGATGCGGTGGGCAATCTGTTCTATGATTAATTCATCATCCGTTTTTCCCTCTTTTCCTTGCCAAAAAATGCGATTTCTGTGGCGTTTCATGTCTTCTACATACACCTTGGCCCGATTATACTGCTCGTCGGTAAAAGTTATTGTAAAGCAGGTTTTTACTTTTTGTGTATCCATAGCTGGTAAAAAATTTGCAATAGTTATGCCATTTGGTTTTGATAATAATAATACAGAAAAACAGTTTTATGCTGCAATGGTTTGCCCGCGTTCGGGCAAAAGTGTTCGCGGCCGAAACAAATAAAATTAACGTTGCGGGCGCAAAAACTGGAGCCTGAAACCTACTTTTAGTGTTATATCATATATGAGAAAGTGTACAATTTTCGAGCTCTCCAATGGGATCCGAGTAGTCCACCAATACGTACCCACTACTAGCATAGTCCATTGCGGGATCGTCATTGGAATAGGAAGTCGGGACGAAACTACTGAAACCCAGGGCATAGCTCACTTTTGGGAGCACATGGCTTTCAAGGGAACAAAAAAGAGAACGTCATTGGATATTATTAAGAGCCTCGATTCTGTCGGAGGTGAATTGAATGCTTTCACAGATAAAGAGAAAATTGTATTCTACGCATCTGTACGCGACCAGTATTTCGAGCGTGCAGTAGATGTTTTAACTGATATTAGCTTTCAATCTACCTTCCCTGAAAAAGAACTGGAAAAAGAGCGCGGCGTCATCCTGGAAGAAATGGCAATGTACTTCGACAACCCCGATGATGCGCTGCAGGACGAACTCGAGGCATTGATTTTTAAAGGGCATGCGATCGGCATGAACATTCTTGGAAATGAGCAAACTGTCAGATCATTTAAGAAGAAGGACTTCATATCATTTTTCAAGAAGCACGCCGACAGTCGTAAAATTGTTTTCAGTTGTGTAGGAAACATTCCTTTGGCTCAGGTGGAAAAAATTGCCAAAATGTATCTGGAGAACCGACCTGTTTTTAAGTCGAATGTCAGGAGAAAAAAATTCAATGCCTATAAGCAACGTGAGGCTATACTACAGCGCGGGGTTAAACAAACGCGTTGTGCATTTGGACGTGATGCATATCCGTTGATGAATCATAAGCGAATACCTTTCTTTCTTCTAAATAATATTTTGGGTGGACCAGGTATGAACTCCCGGCTCAGTTTATCGATACGTGAAAAATACGGCCTCGTCTATGCAATCGATGCTCAATATATGGCGTATGCCGACACCGGTATGTTTGCCATCTACTTCGGCACGGAACCCAAACAGGTTACAAAGTGCATGACGCTCGTAAGACGTGAATTGGACAAACTCTGCGACACACCATTGAGTCCCCGAGAACTTGCATCAGCGAAAGAACAGCTAAAAGGACAACTCGCCCTATCGGAAGAAAATAACCAGGGGCTTATGATCATGATGGGTCGCGCCGTTATCGATCTCGATCGCGTACCACCCCTGGAAGAGGTATATCAGAAGATCAATGACGTTGATGCATCAATGCTCCAGGATATTGCTTGTGAAATGTTCACCGAGGAGAAGTTGAGCTCGTTAATCATCGAACCGAAGCATTAACTTCTCGTCGTTTATAACCTCACTCAAACGGATACTCATAATTATTTTTGATGAGCATCGTTAGATAGATCCGATCTAGTCAATGTCAGTCAAACTGCTACATTTGTACGACGGTCGCGAACAACCTTAACGATGGAGATATTAAACGATCAACTTCAACGATACGCTGAGCAACATACGACACCGGAAAGCGACCGTTTAAAAAAAATCAACCGCGACACGCATGCCAACGTGTTGATGCCGAGAATGCTTTCCGGGCACCTTCAGGGGCGGGTGCTATCGATGATCAGCCAGATGATTAAACCTAAATCAGTCTTGGAAATAGGTACGTACACTGGTTATTCCGCTTTATGTTTTGCGGAAGGGCTTGCTGAGGGAGGGAAAATTATAACCATAGATATCAATGAGGAGTTGGAGGAAAAGGTCAGAGCCTATTTTGGTCCCTATGGTGAAAAAATAGACTATCGTATTGGCAACGCGCTAGATATTATTCCAACTCTTGATGAGGCCTTCGACCTGGTCTTTATCGATGCAGATAAAACCAACTACGCCAATTACTTTGACCTCGTGATCGACAAGGTCAGGCCCGGCGGTTTCATTCTGGCTGACAATGTATTTTGGAGTGGAAAAGTGCTAGATGCCAGACCTGATGCCGACACCAGAGCCATAATTTCATTTAACCAAAAAATTCATGACGATAAGCGTGTAGAAAATGTACTTCTTCCCATTAGAGATGGCATTATGATGATAAGAAAATTATCTTTGTAGAACTTTTTAAGCTATGAGACTATTTTTTGTATTAATGCTGGCTTCGATTGCCGCAGTACACGCTCAGACTCCACAGGTTCCCCATAAGATGCAATTTGCCGGGATGACTTTAACCATCCGCGATGACGCCAGGAAAGAAATTCAAAAGGATGTTAATGCTTTAACGCAATCGCCGAAGCATCACAATATAAAAGTCGAACGAGCAAAGACCTATTTTCCTATTATCGAAAAAGTATTTGAAGAAGAACGAGTGCCGGATGATTTCAAGTATCTGGTGTTGCAGGAGAGCGCATTGATTGCCGACGCCGTCTCTGTTTCCAACGCAGTTGGTTTCTGGCAATTTAAGGATTTTACTGCGGTGGAAATGGGTCTCCGCGTTGACAAAGAGATTGATGAAAGACTTAATATCGTATCGTCTACACGTGCTGCTGCGCGTTATATAAAGAAAAACAACTTTTATTTTAATAACTGGCTGTTTGCTTTGCAGGCATATCAGATGGGTGCAGGTGGTGCAATGAAAGCGTTGCCCAAAAATCAGAGCGGTGCCAGGAGCATGGAAATAACCAGCAATACTTATTGGTATGTTAAAAAGTTTCTCGCGCATAAAGTTGCTTTCGAGAACGACGTAAAGGGCGATGGAAATATCAAGGCAGTTGTTTATGAGAATAACTCCAAGAAGCATTTGAGCGATATCGCAAAAGAAGTGGCAGTAAGTGAGGAGGAAATAAAATCTTACAACAAGTGGGCAAAGCATGGCCGTATCCCCGGAGACAAAACATATACGGTAATCATACCGCAGATTGCAAATTCGCCCGAGGTTCAATTGCCAGCTACTGCAATTGTTGCTAAGGCAGAACAGAAAGCCGCTGAGCAACCTCGAGTACAACCTGTAACATCTGAGAGAACAAAGATCAATGGCATTAAAGCAATCAGATCTGTCGCGAGCGAAACGCCTGCAGCGCTGGCAAGCAGGGCAGGAGTTCCACTGGCAGACTTTCTAGCATGGAATGATATAACCAGGAATTCCAAGATCGAAGCGGGTGAATATTATCTGCTGGGGAAAAAACGTGGGCGCGGAGAGAAAGCGTATCACCAGGTTTCAGAAGATGATAATCTGTGGAAGATTAGTCAGCGGTATGGTGTAAAACTTAAGAAACTGAGGCGATTCAACAGAATTAATTCTGGTGACCGATTGAAACCGGGTACTACTATTTGGTTAGCTTCGAAGAAGCCCAGAAATGCGGATAAGGAGGTAACGGACGAAATTATTGAGGTAGACCGAACAGAAACGTTTGCATGGGGTGCCTCACCAGAAAAAATTGAGACGCCGGCCGCAGATCAGCCAACGGAGACCGTACCTGCAGAAGCTAACCAAGTCTCCGATTCGTCTTTTACAGCGGCTGAGAAGGAGGAATCTGGTCAAAATCCTATTGATTCCGCGCAAATCTTACAACCAGAAATGGAACTGGCCAGCGATTCAGCCGGAGACGCGCCAAATAGCATTGTCGTGGTGCCTTCTAAACACAAGGAGCACGTTGTAAAGCCGAAAGAAACATTATATGGAATTGCCCACAACTACAACGTTGGCGTGATGGATATTGTGGAATGGAACAATTTGAACTTACAGGATGGAATCAGACCTGGGCAGATTCTTAAGGTTTCTGAAAGCCAGCCTATTGAGGAAAATTTAGTCGGTCGAACATCTATTGAGCACGAGGTAAAAAATTCTGATACCCTATATGGTATTGCGCGCAAATACGGCGTAACAATCAAACAACTCATGGAGTGGAATAATAAGAAAGACTTCAACCTTGCCATCGGCGAAAAGATCAAAATACAAGGCCGATAATCTCCTTTTTGTAGCCTTTTCGACTATTTATTACCTGTATAGGGGGAATTTGATTTGCATTTACGGGTATATTGCAAAAAAGGATATTTTTGTGTTTAGTGTTTACATGACATTTTTTAATTATTGATGCATACCGATACCAAGACAATTGACTTAGTTATGCTGGTAGATGATAACGATACTGATAATTTTATCAGTAAGCGTATCATTGAGATTACGAAGTTCGCCAAACGCGTTGAGGTGAAGGGATCCGGAAAGGCAGCGTTGGATTATTTGAGAGAGAATCAGGAAAGTGCGGAGAATTTGCCCAGCTTGATATTTCTAGATATCAACATGCCTATTGTCGATGGATTCGTTTTCTTATATGAATTTGAAAAATTCAACGAGACTGTGCGGAATAAGTGCAAAGTGATCATTCTTTCCAGCTCTGATAACAAGCGCGACATTGACAAGATCGTTAACAATAATCATGTCATAAAATTCATAACTAAGCCCCTTACGGAAGTAGCTTTGGACGAAATTAAGCTAAACAATATCTAAATTTTCGTTGTTTTGTGGTTCAATAAAACCCAGGACAAATGAAAGTCTATACTTGTTATGCACTCTTACTCCTGCTATCGATTTCTACGCAGGTAGACGCGCAAATCGTTAAGCCTGACACGCTTTCTAATTGGAGAAAAAAATTGCTGTTTAACTTAAATGTTAACCAAGCTTCCTTCTCATCAAACTGGAAGGCTGGTGGAATCAACTCTATTGGTATCAACGGTTTATTCAATTACACAGCCAACTACAGCAAGGATCGCGATAGCTGGGACAACCAGATCGATCTTGCTTACGGGTTTGTAAGGAACGACGGGCAGGGATACCGAAAGACGCTTGATCGGATATACCTCGATACCAAGTACGGATATAAACTCAGCGACGATTGGGGTCTCTTTTCTTCGTTGAACTTTGCAACCCAATTTAGCAAAGGATATCGCTACGAGGAGGACCCTAACGGCGTAGAGCAATCCATTACTATATCTGACTTCTTCGCGCCGGCCTTTATAACGTTGGCACTAGGCGCCGAATACCATCCCGTGGAATATTTCAGGGTCCGGATTTCGCCATTCGCTCCAAGAGTAACCATCGTAAGGGACCCTGAACGGTTTATTCCTGCAGTTGATCCGGTCGCTCCTTATGGAGTCGAACCTCCTGATGAGACTCGCTTTGAATGGCTTGCTTTCCAAACAACTGCCGAATTTGACAAAGACATTGCACCCAATCTCAATCTCAAATGGCGTTACCTGCTTTACGCTAATTATGAAACGCTGGCACTAAAAACCATTGATCACCGCCTGGATTTGATGTTTAATGCAAAAGTCAACCGGTTCATCACTGTAGGACTAGGTGGAATTTTGTTGTATGACTACGACCAGGATTCGGGCGCCCAGGTAAGCCAGGTTTTCAACCTCGGCTTTGCTTATTCATTCCAGAACTACGAGGACAAATAAGCCCTGGTTTAAGACTTATTTAGAGAAATGGCCTGTTATTTTCGGGCCATTTTTCATTACTAGCTTTAGGCCGCCCTGCGACCTAAGCCCTTGTTGGTGAAGAACAACAACAAAGGCTTGTATCACAGTTCTCCCTGGGCTGTAAATATAATTCCTGCCGAAAATCTATGTGTAGAATCGGTACTGTGATCTTTCAATTATAAATTGCATAAAACCAATTCAGAGATGTCAAAGGAAGATTTTGTCGCCGCGATCAACAAATCGTATACCACTGCATTGCCTTCAATACACTTGGGCGCTGGAATTTACAATGGAGAAATACTGGCGGATGCAAAAGTAAGTTTACCGTTGAGGATGATGAACAGGCACGGATTAATAACTGGTGCCACTGGGTCAGGAAAGACGCGAACCTTGCAATTGATTGCTGAAGAATTATCTGCGGCGGGTGTGCCGGTGTTCATGCCCGACATGAAGGGAGACCTTTCAGGTATGGCCAAGGAGGGAGCCACCAACGACAAAATTAATGAAAGGGCAGAGGCCATAGGCATCCCGTTCGTTCCCACCGCATTTCCCATCGAGTTATATTCTCTAAGTGGAAAGCTGGGTGCTCAAATGAGAGCTACCGTCACAGAATTCGGACCAACATTGCTCAGTAAAATTCTGGAACTAAATGATACACAAACCGGTGTTCTCAACATCCTCTTCAAGTATTCGGATGATAAGAAACTGGGTATCGTTGATTTTGATGATCTGAAAAAAGTTTTAAACTATCTAACGGAAGGGCCAGGCGCGAAAGAAATAAAGGCAGATTACGGAAAAATTTCTCCGGCATCAGCATCTACCATTCTGCGAAAAATAGTGTCGTTGGAGCAGCAAGGCGTGAACCAAATATTCGGGGAAACATCGTTTGACATTAATGATCTTTTTGACCGTGTTGACGGCCGTGGGGTGATCAGTATTTTAAACGTTGCCGACATACAGAATCAACCTGCCATCTTCTCCACTTTTATGCTTGCGATGCTTGCAGAACTTTATCAACGCCTTCCGGAGGCGGGCGATCTCGATAAGCCTAAGCTGGTCTTCTTCCTGGATGAGGCCCACCTTTTATTTAAAGATGCGCCTAAGGCGTTTCTAGACCAGATCGACCAGGTGATCCGGCTAATACGGTCGAAGGGTGTCGGCGTTTTCTTTTGTACCCAATTGACTCAAGACATACCACCCGCAGTTTTAGCGCAATTAGGAAACAGAGTTCACCACGTGATTCGTGCATTTACTCCAAACGACGTAAAAGCGTTGCGTGAGACGGTGAAAACTTTCCCTTCATCCGAATTCTATGAGATGGAAAAACAATTCACGCAGCTCGGGACTGGCCAGGCATTCATTACGGTTTTGAATGAAAAAGGAATACCAACCGAAACTGTCGTAACGCACTTGAGACCCCCGGCGTCGGTTATGGGTCCATTGGGCAGTGAAGAGTATGCGCGAACGATGGAGAGATCTGATTTATATCGAAAGTATAAAGATCCCGTAAATCCACAAAGCGCATTTGAATTGCTTGAGCACCGGATGGCCGAGGCCCAGGTTGAGGAAACAGAAAAGCCAAAGCCGACCTCAAGACGTGAAGAGAAATCTACTTTCGATCAAGTATTGTCGTCGCCCGTAGCTCGACAAGTAGGCCGGGAGTTGGTTCGCGGAGTTTTTGGTATGTTGTTTGGAAAAACACCACGGAGAACCAGCAAAAGTCGAGGGTTTTTCTAATTCCACAAAGGCTTCTAACGTCCACGTTTCTTAAAAATGGCTGCTGAAAGGTGCTGCAGAATGGCCTGGAACGGCGTTAATTTTTTTGGTTGGATTGGCATTTTAAGCGATAGTCGCAGGAAGAAAATGCAGTTGGTCGAATCTGTTGAAAAAGCGCGTTTTCAGGTGATTTAGGGCCCTTATTGGACAGTTATTTATGTTTTGAAACCGGGAAAAGCGGCCTCTTTTTAGTATCTTGCTTACTGATTAATTCCTCTCTTAGAGCGCTGATATTTTCCTCTCCGGCGATCTGCACAACCCCGTACGAAACGCTTAACTACTTGTGATATGTTCGCATGGCGGATGTTTATTGCGCTCTCGGGTTTGATTGCATTTCTTTATGCAGACCCTGCCTTTACAGTTAAAGCCCAAGCCGTTCTTAAAACAGGAATTATTGACGCGCGCGACTGGGACTTTTCCAACCGCTTACCTTTAAAGGGCGAGTGGCTTTTTATTGAAAACAAAATCCTCGAAACCAATAGTCAAAAAATCAAAGATGGACGTCCTGTGCCATTTCCCTCCATGTGGAACGACATGCGCTCTGGAGGTCGCGGAACGGGATGTGCAACGTATTGGCTATCTGTTATTTTGCCGCCGCACTCTAAGGATTGGACTTTTGAGATACCCCCGCTGAATAATAGTTACAACCTTTGGGTAAATGGAAGTCTGATTGCGTCAGCTGGAACTGTTAGTGAGAATTCTGAAGACTCAAAGCCGCAATGGATATACCAGCTCGCTGAATACTCTGCCACTACTGATACACTGCATTTGGTGTTGCAGATTGCCAACTATCATCATTACAAAGGCGGTGCATCCCGTACAATTTATCTCGGTACGGGCGACACCGTGCGAGCTCATTTCAATTGGGCGATGGGAAGCAGTATCGCGCTAAGCATAGTCCTTCTTCTTTCGGGGTTGTTGTTGATCTTTTATTATTTCCGTCAGAACAAAAAACAGGTTGTTCTTTATTTTGCGTTGTTGTGTTTGACCTGGTCGATACGAACCGTATTTTCTAACGTTTACCCTATGGCATGGATTTTTCCTGGTATCGACTGGGAGTGGTCTGTGAAAACGGAGTATATAACCCTATATCTTACTGTAGTCTGGGCTGCGCTATTCTTCCATGAGCTATTTAATGATATCAGCAATATCGTGCTCACGTATTTGGTTGTATCGCTCAACGGATTCTTCACCGTATTCACACTGCTGACGCCAGCAATTGTTTACACGCGGTGGATATCGATTTACCTCTTCGTTGCTGTCTTTGTAATACTTTATGGTGTTACCATGGTTGTGCGTGCGCTAATTTTTGAAAAGGATGGATCCTGGTTTTTGATGGGAAGCATCTGGACAGGTGTTTTGGTATTCGGTTATGACATCGCTGCCTACCACATTTCTTTCTCGTACAATTTAGCGCTGATGAATCTGGGTTACGTACTCATCTTTGCTCTTACAACGGTAGGGATGCTCTACCACATCGGCGTTCTTAAAACGCGAAGTGCACACGGCGATTCGATGACTATGCAGGATATCTATGGCCGATGAAGGTTGTTCGTCTAATATCTTACGGTAGGCGAATGCGTTATCAGTTATCAGTTATCCGTGTGCGTCGCCCCCGTGTGCACGCTCGACCACTCACTACTTACTACTTACTACTTACTACTTACCACTTACTACTTACCACTAACTACTTACTGTTCCTAAAAATCAGGGTCCAGCCCAAGCCGATCCCGCATTTCCTTCAGCAATGGGTTTTTCTCGAGAAGATATTCGAACTTATCGCGAGGTGTATACAGCATTTGCTTCTCTTCGGATTCTTTCAATTC
>JAEZBX010000084.1 GCA_023412765.1 Bacteroidota bacterium | reverse complement strand
AGCGGCGAAACTGATTATCCCTGCATTTATGATGAACGTGTCGGCCTCGCGCGAAGCTATTTCAAGCCAGAAGGCAAACTTGACTACAGCACATATATAGAAACGTTAAAGGCTGGAAAGTCGTACGTAACAGAAGGAGGATCACATATTATTGACTTCTCGGTGAATGGGATTGAGATGGGAACGCATAACAGTGAGGTAAAGCTTCGCGGAAAGCGGGAAATAACTGTTAACGCCCGCGCGATTGCATCTTTGGATGAGCAACAAGGTGAATATGGTAACATCATTGCACATCGGCCCCTCGACATGCAACCATACTGGCATATCGAGCGCGCACGCATTGACAAAACCAGAAATGTTTCAGTTGAGTTAATTGTAAATGGTCAGTCAGTGGCTTCAAAAGCAATCCCTGCCGACGGTAATTGGAAAGATATAAAATTTGATTACCAGCTTAAGCATTCCAGTTGGGTCGCGCTCAGAGTATATCCAAGTTCCCATACAAACCCAATCTTTGTGATCGTTGACGAAAAACCTATTCATATAAAAGCCAGCGCAAGTTGGTGTCGCGAAGCGGTAGATCAATGCTGGAAAATGAAAAAAGGAAATATACGTTCCGGCGAAAGAAAAGAAGCCGAAGCGGCATATGATCACGCGCGAAAAACTTATGATAAAATTATAGCCGACGGGTTCTAATTTTCAGCCAGACCTATTTTACATCCGATGGATTGATTCCAAACTTTCTCTTAAAAGCACTTGAGAAGTGATTTGGATTTTTGTAACCCAATTCACGTGCAACCTCCGTAACAAGCAAAACATTGTCGCGGAGCAAGGTCATCGCGTGTTCCATTCGTAATTCACTGATGAATTCGAAAATACTCTTTCCAAAAGTTTTCTTAAAAAGAGTCATCAGCTTATTTGTGTTGACACCAAAATGTCTGGACAGGTCGTTAAGGCAATGATCCTTGAGAAATGTCTTTGAAAGATATTCTCTAAGTTGCTTCACGAGTTCAATATCGCGACGGTTAGCAACGGTCGAACTATAATCATCACTCTTGTGGAATAGAGTATGCAATTGGATCAAAAGTATCTGGATGAGGCTCGTTTCAATCATCATGTAACCGAGCTTTCCTTCGAGGGGACAATCAAAAATATTTTTTAGAGCTTGCTGTTGCAACAGTGTGATAGCGGGAAACCGATCACCAATAATTCGTTCTTTTTTGTTTATCCTGTTCTTAAGGTCCTCCGACCACCGCTGATCATCCGGAAGAAAATGATTTAAATATTCTGCTTTATAAGAAACGTGAACGAAGTCAATCTCTGTACCACCGCGGCAGAAATGAATGAATTCGTTATGAGGATCAAACTTGAAGTTCTGCGACCAGTTATCTGATTCAGGGCCATGCAGCTGTCCGTTTAATACAGACCTTACACTTCCCTTCATAAAAAGGCAACTTCCAAGCAGCTCAGTTCCATACGCGTTTTGATTAAGGAGAACCATGTCGTCCTGGAATTTTCCTTCGATATAACGCAGGGAAAAATTTGGCAGGTACATGTCGCCTACTTTATTCGCGACGAACGAATTTTCAACCAGTGAGGATTCAGCATCTTCTCGAGGCAAGAACTTTCCCAACGGTGTAGAATATGTTGTTGCCGGAGAAAGTACTGGAATATTAGGGTTATCAAGCGTTTTGCAATTGCTCAATAGAGTCATAATAGGGAAGTATGTGGCCTTTCACGTAGAATGGGGGAAGAGGTTGCGTTTGTTGGTAAAAAACATTTCGAGGGAATTAAGGAATAGGGCTAGGTATAAGTATAAGGTATAAGGAAGGACAGGGTGTCTCGGAGCCCTTATACCTTATACCTTATACCTCTATACCTCTATACCTCTTACCCGCAACCTTCCTTGATCCATCAGCAAAACGCATCAAGTGAAAGTTGATTCCGCGTACTAATTCCTCGTTTCCGCGTACGTCCTGGTCTCATCTACACCGTTAAACTGCGAAAAAACAACAAAACTAAAATGAAACTTAAAGTTATTAGCGCTGTACTAATGGGCTGCTTAACACTCTTCAACTGTTCGCGCCCAGATGAAAAGGAAACCGCTGTATCGAAAGAATTGTCGAACGAAGAACTCATCGCACGCGGCAAATATCTCACAACTGTAAGCGGTTGCCACGATTGCCACTCACCAAAGATAATGACGCCTGAGGGTCCTGAGCCCGATCCAGAGCGAATATTATCTGGTCACCCGAAAGATGAAAAGCTGGGTAACATTGTCAGTACTAAAGATTGGGTACTATTCAGTAACACGCTTACGGCTGCGGTTGGACCCTGGGGCGTATCGTATGCAGCAAATCTAACACCCCATGAGACGGGTATTGGAAACTGGTCATACAAACAATTTGAAACAGCCATTCGCAAGGGAAAATACAAAGGACTTGAAAACGGCCGCTCTTTGCTGCCGCCGATGCCCTGGCAGATGTTCCGTCACATGACTGATCAAGATTTGAAATCGATTTTCGCGTACCTGAAATCACTACGCCCGATCGATAACCTTGTGCCCGCGCCAATTGCGCCAGATAAACTAATGTCCCAATCCAAATAATTTCAGATTATATATGAAACACTCAATCATCATTTTATCAATTCTTGCTATGACTTTGTCTTCTTTCAAAACTATTAAAATCGATAAGGCTGGCGATGCTGCCGCCGAACGTATGGCCATAAGCGTCGTACATGCTCTTCAACACAACTCGCTCGAAGAGTACACTAATCTTTATCCCTCACTAGTTTCCTTTTATGAAATTATGGAAAAGAACGCTGGTTACTACGGCAAAAACCTCGATGAGGCTAAGAGAGATTTTGAACTCCAGTATCATCGCGATGTCATACCAGCCCTTAATCAGTCATTTAATTCAATTATCACAAACGGTAAAACAGCTGGCATTGATTGGAAAACTATCAAGCTTGTTGGGATTGAATTAGGAGAAGAAACTTCCAATTCTTCGGCTACGATTACTTTCACCTCCAACAACAAAGAGTATTGTCTTAAATTTCATAAGGCATTGTTCATTGATGGCGAATGGAAGGTATCCCAGTATGTCGAGTTGATTTAGAGGTTTAGTGAAGTGAATCTTTTCCGGATGATGCGAAATTCTTCTGGATAAATTTCACTCAATCTCGCATGATAGACGCAAAGAAATGCATAGCCGTTTCTTTGCGTCATTGTTTTATTCACCTGATGTTATCCCCACCTCAACTGAATCCAACACCTCCATTAATATCGTAGTTTGCGCCCGTAATAAATGACGCTTCATCAGATGCGAGGAATGCAACAAGGTTAGCAATATCTTCTGCAGTGCCTTCTCTTCGGAGAGGTGTGGCAGCAACCACTTTTTCCCTTACGTCACTCGGAGTAAATTTGTCATGGAATGTCGTTGCAATTAAGCCCGGGCAAACACCATTCACACGAATTCCCGATGGCCCGAGTTCCTTGGCCAGACCTCGGGTATAGGTTGTTATTGCGCCTTTCGCTGCTGCATAAAGCGACGCTCCAAATCCACCTCCATCGCGTGCCGCAAGTGAAGACACGTTGACGATTGAACTTCCGTTGTTCATGATTTCAGTCATGGCGCGTGTGACTAAAAACAAAGATCGAAAGTTCAGGTCCATCACCAAATTGTAAAAGTTTTCGTCCTGATCGATCAATTTCTTCCGCGCGATAATACCACCCGCATTGTTTACCAACACGTCTAACTTGCTGGTAACACTAGTCACAAATTCCTTTAACTTTTTGACTTCATCCGACTTGGTAAGGTCTGCTTTGAAAATCGAGCCTTTGCCACCAGCAGAAATAACCGAAGATAATGTCGCCTCAGCTGCAGTTTCCGATTGAGAGTAGTTGATGATGACGAATGCACCTTCACTGGCCATCCTTAATGCTATAGCCCGACCGATATCGCGGCCTGCCCCGGTTACTAACGCAACTTTATTTTTAAACCTCAATAGATAATAGTTAATAGTTATCCGTTATTAGTTAATAGTAGAGAGTGCCATTTAAAGTCCGCATTACATAGTCTAAGGCGCACGCCTTATACCTTATACCATACCTTATACCTTATACCTTATCACTACTGTCCGAGACATTCAGATAATTGTTTAGAAGTGGTGTTTGTTAGATAAATTCAGATGTTTTGTTTTCTTTTTAAAATGTAAGCCCCCGCTATGTAGAAAATAGGTCCGGTTGCATTTGTGGTTGATATTCCTTATTCCAGTCTTTTTCCGGGTCATTTAGGAACCTGATTAAATGAATATAATTGATTAGGTTAACCCTGATAAAACTTGCTATGAATGTGAATGCAGTCTGTCGTTTAAGCTGTTGTTGAATAACCGTCATCAGAAGGTTAGCAATAAGCGTACACCATATTTGAATGATAATTGCATTTTCATTGTCTCCTAAAAAGTATTTAAGGGGAAAATTTTGCTTGAGTTGTTTGAAAAGCAATTCAACTTGCCAGCGCTGCTTGTAGACACCTGCAATGGTCTGAGGCTGGACATCGAACATATTACTAAGAAAAATTAAATAACGTTGCGAGGCTTCATCCCACCATGCAATTCTTCTCAACATCACAGTTCTAAGTATCCGCCCCTTTTTGCGGATGGGGATCTCAATTCGTTCATCCTTGAGTAATGAATCGGGAGCATCATCTTCGATTGGGTATTCTTGAATCGACTCGTATGAGGCATTGTCGTTCAATCGAGTGACAAAGCCAACCTCCTGCTGATTTAGTGCTTCGTAAAATTCATAGTCGATATAGCCGCGATCAAACACATAAATATTTTCCTTTTTAAGTTTTCTATTGCGTACAAAATTCAAATCACTGCTAGCACCAGCAGAATACCAAATCACGTGTGGAACGCATTCTTCCAAAACCAATTCGGTATGCACCTTAATACCTCCTTTACTCTTACCTGACGGAGATCGCCGTCCTACTCCATTCATAATATCTTTGAAAAGTGTAATGGTTGTTGAATCAATAGCTACCACCTTTTTTCCCTTCACCCTGAAAGATTGGCTGTCCGACAAAACAGAACGATATGTATTTAATAGGCCATAATAAATTTGCGCGAACACATCAAAATGTCTGTTTGCATTTGCATCCGATAGAGTACTACGGCGTGGAACGCGCTCCATTCCAAAATGCTCCAGCTTACCGCAAAGTGCCATCATAGTGCCACAAATCTCACGAAGCGACGTACAATGGGCCGTTACTCCAAACAACATCGTGACAAGGTGATCGTTTACGAAAAATCGTTTATAGTGTCGATCAGCCGATGTTTTTCGAATTGCATCGTTAATGATACCAGGATTAATTAGTTCAATCAGCTGTCCGAAAACTGACTGTCCAAAAAAGTAAGTACTTTTGGGCATGTAGAATTAGTTTTGTTGCAAAAACCAATCTACACACTAGAGCCCGATTTTTCGGGCTCTTTTTGTGATTTTTATTCCGGACAGTAGTGATACCTTATACCTTATACCCTATACCCTATACCTTCCCTACTACCCTATACCCTATACCTTCCCCATTCCTTATTCCTTATTCCCCTATCCCGCTACTTCGCATCAAACTGTGCCAGATTCAACTTCGGATCCAACCGTTGATTCGATGCGACCAATGCATCCCACTTCATTTCCTTTTTCTGCAATGCAGATTCACGGCCTAAAATTGCTGCAAGGGTTGAGTCAGCACCTGACCTCGTTTCGTTCAAATACTTACCGGAAACAATACTATCGATAAAAGCTTTTTCTTTATTCGCGTCGGCATCGTGCAATGAAGAATCAAACACACCAGCAGCTTGCTGTTCGGGTGTTAATTTGCTATCGCCTTTAGCAATGCCAGAATCCCATTGGTTTTCTCCCTGAATGAAAACGCCTCCGCTGTAGTGAGCCTCTGCAATTCCCTTCGTCCCAAGGAATCTACAGCATACATCGCCAAATTGCGGACCTACTTTAGTAGCATGTACCGTTACGTTAATGTTGCTCGGGTATTGATATATCACCTGATAATTATTCCATGCATCACCAATATTTCGACCTTTCTCATTACTGCCAGTACCAATCGCCTGAAGCGGATGTCCCTGAAGCGCCCAATTGCATACGTCAATCATATGTATTGCCTGATCAAGAATAATGTCGCCGCACAGTGCCCTAAAAAAGTAATGGTTTCGGATACGATATTCATCATCAGAAACATTTTTTACGTCGCGTAGCTTTGTCTCCGATGACAAATAATAAAGTTGAGCGTTGACCACCTCTCCGATGGCTCCTTCATGAATTCTCTTCACCATCTGTACATAAGGAGTGGCGTGACGGATTTGAAAACCTACAACAACAGATTGTTTTCCGTTCACCTTCTCTCCCGCCTTCACTATTCGCGAACAGCCTGCGACATCGGTGGCAACGGGCTTCTCGCAGTATACATGTTTCCCGGCGGCTACTGCAGCTTCCAAAAATTCAGCATGTGTATAGCCAGGCGAGGAAATGAGAACTGCGTCGACGTCCTTATTCTCTATCAACCGCTGGTAAGCCTTTGATCCCCGGTAGATATTTGCTTTGTTGATTGCGGGAAACTTTTTTGCAGCATTCAGCTTGTTAAAAGTAACTGCAGCCGTATCC